>SMWH01000012.1 GCA_004357005.1 Gammaproteobacteria bacterium | reverse complement strand
GACCTTGATGTTTTTCTCGTCCGCCTGACGGAGAATATTGCGCACCCGTTTGTTGGCCGCGGCCAGTGACTCACAAGCTTCCAGTGACTTGAACGCGGCCACGGCCTGGAGCCGGCGGTGGAAATCCAGTGGGCGGGTGGGGTGGCGTGCCAGTACGGCTTCGAAAACGTCAACGGGGATGTCTGCGTCCAGGTAATAGCGACGCAGGCGCTCCATCATGAAATCGAAAACCTGGACAATAAGTTCCGGCTCGACTTCAATTTTCGCCCGCAATCCTGTCGCGGCCTCGTCCAGCAGCTCCTCGAGATCCAGATCCAGTTCGCCCTCGATCAGGATCCGCATGACCCCCAGCGCGGCGCGTCGCAAGGCAAAAGGATCCTTGTCTCCCCTGGGCGCGAGCCCGGCGGCAAAAATGCCCACCAGGGTGTCCAGCTTGTCGGCAACGGCCAGTATCCGGCCGGTTTCGGTGGCAGGAATGTCGTCACCGCCGAAACGGGGCATGTAATGCTCGTCGATGGCGCGGGCGACGGCTTCGCGTTCGCCGTCGTTGAGCGCGTAATACCGCCCCATGATTCCCTGCAGTTCCGGGAACTCCCTCACCATGTCCGTGAGCAAATCGGTTTTGCACAGCTCAGCCGCGCGCAGGGCGTCCCCGCCGTCGGCGCCCAGCAGGCGCGCGATCTCGCCGGCCAGACGTTGCAGGCGCCCGGTCTTGTCGTAAAGCGAGCCGAGCTTGCGTTGAAAAACCACGTCCCGCAGTTCGTCTACGCGCGCATCGAGGCGGGTTTTTTTGTCCTGCTCCCAGAAAAAAGCAGCATCGGCCAGACGCGGGCGCATGACTTTCTCGTAACCTTCCCGGACCACATCCGGTTGCTTCGACTCGATGTTGCTGACGCCGACGAACATGGGCTGCAGCTCGCCGCCCGGATCTTTGAGGGGGAAAACTTTTTGATGACGTTCCATGGCCGAGCTGAGAACCTCGGCGGGCAACTTCAGAAAAGCCCTGTCGAAACGACCCAGCACAGGCACGGGCCATTCCACCATTGCGGTAACCTCGTCGAGCAGCCCCGGGCGGATCACCGCCTCGCCCCCGCTTTTCTTCGCAAGCTGTTGCACGCCTGCGCGTACCGCATCGCGGCGTTCGGAAAAATCGGCCACGACGCGGCCCTTTTTGTGCAACAAAGTCTGATAGTCGTCCGCTGATTTGAGCGGGAAAGGACCCGGGGCCAGGAAACGGTGGCCGGATGTCTCGCGTCCGGTTTCCAGGCCCAGCACCGTGGCCTCAACGATCCTTTTGCCGTGCAACAGCACCACCCAGTGCGCGGGTCGCACGAACTCCACTTCCCCCGTACCCCACCGCATGGGCCGGGGAATCGGCAGTTTTTTGAGGGCTTCAGCAATGATTTCCGAAGCCACCTCATCCAGCGGCCGGCCTGTACGCTGCTCGGTGTACGCCAGGCGCTCGCCTTTGTCTGTCTTTTCCCGGCGCAAGTGCTCTACGCCCACGCCGCATTTGCGGGCGAAACCTTGTGCGGCTTTGGTGGGTTTGCC
This sequence comes from Gammaproteobacteria bacterium, assembly GCA_004357005.1. Lineage (GTDB taxonomy): Bacteria > Pseudomonadota > Gammaproteobacteria > SMWH01 > SMWH01 > SMWH01. Next base: position 7,573 of record SMWH01000012.1, on the reverse strand, counting down.
GTCGGCGTCGAACGCGGCGGACACTGGAGGACCGCGGTGTACGACGGCGGTATCGGGGGTCTTGGCCGGGACGTCCGGGACCAGCACGGCCAGGCGCCGCGGTGTAGCAAAACCGCGTGCCTCTTCGGCGTCAAAGCTCAGACCCGCCTTCTCGAGCCCCGCCAGTACGTTGGTGACAAGGCTTTCGCCGAGCAGACGCAGGGCTTTGGGCGGAAGCTCCTCTGTACCGATCTCCAGCAACAAAGTCGCGTTCTCAGGCATCTGCCGGTTCCGGCGCCGCTTGCTTGTGCAGATGGAGTTCGGCCACGCTGCGCGAAAGGTCCCGGATACGCAGGATGTAGCGTTGCCGTTCGGTCACCGAGATGGCGTGGCGCGCATCCAGGAGGTTGAAGCTGTGGGAAGCCTTCATGAGCTGTTCGTAAGCGGGCAAGGGCAAGCCCAGGGCCACGAGGCGCTGGCATTCGCCTTCGCACACATCGAACCACCGGGTCAGGGCGTTCGTATCGGCTTCCTCGAAGTTATAGCGTGACTGCTGCACTTCGTTTTCATGGAAGAGGTCGCCGTATGTCACGCCATCGGTCCACTGGAGGTCATAAACGCTGTCCACGTCCTGCAGGTACATGGCGATACGCTCGATGCCATAGGTCAATTCGCCGGTGACAGGATGACAGTCGAGACCGCCGATCTGCTGAAAATAGGTGAACTGGGAGATCTCCATCCCGTCGAGCCACACTTCCCAGCCGAGACCCCACGCACCCAGGGTGGGAGATTCCCAATTGTCTTCGACAAAGCGGATGTCATGGACCAGCGGATCAAACCCGAGGGCCTCGAGGGAACGAAGGTAGAGATCCTGGATGTCCAGGGGCGATGGTTTGAGAATCACCTGGAACTGGTAGTAGTGCTGTAAGCGGTTGGGATTCTCTCCATAGCGCCCGTCGGTGGGACGCCGGACGCCCTGGACATAGGCCGCGCGCCAGGGCTCGGGCCCGATGGCCCGAAGAAAGGTAGCCGGATGAAAGGTGCCCGCCCCCATTTCCAGATCCAGAGGTTGAAGGATCACGCAGCCTTGCCCGGCCCAGTAATCCTGCAGCTTGCGGATGATCTGTTGAAAACTCATCCCGGATTTGGACATTTCCTGACTCTGGCCCTGCGTTAGACTCTCGGTGTTGGTTGATTGCGGGGTAGCGACGAGGCGAAGTATAGCGACTCGTACGCCTGGTTGGGATGAAAGCCTGTAGCGAGTCCAGCGAGAGGAACAAGGAACCCATTCTGCGCGTGTTGCAGCAGGTCTTGCCGGTTGCCGGCACGGTGTTGGAGATCGGCAGTGGCACCGGCCAGCATGCGGTGTATTTCGGCGCCGGGTTCCCGGATCTGGTCTGGCAGACCTCGGATCTTGCGGAGAATCACGCGGATATCCGCGCCTGGCTGGATGAAGCGGGCCTGGGCAACGTCCGGCTGCCGTTGACCCTGGATGTTGATGCGGGGCAATGGCCTCACGAGCCCGTCGAGGCGGTGTTCTCCGCCAACACCGCCCACATCATGAGTTGGGGGCAGGTTCAAGCCATGCTGAGTGGTGTGGGACAGGTACTGGCCGACGGGGGGGTATTGTGCCTGTATGGGCCCTTCAACTATGACGGCAACTACACCAGCGAAAGCAACGCGGCCTTCGACCGGTTTCTCAGGGACCGGGACCCGCAAAGCGGGATCCGTGATTTTGAAGCCATCAACGCGTGCTTGAAAGAAGCCGGGCTCGTGCTGTGGCGTGACTATGCCATGCCCAATAACAATCACCTGGTGGTATGGAAAAAGCCCCGGAGCGGGGATGTGTAACGGAGGTCCAGGCTGATGTTTGAAGTGCAGACCATGACGACTGACGACAAGGTAACGCTCTATGCAAGCGTGCTGGAACAGGCCCGGGTTCTGGCGGCGGGGGAAAGCAATCGTGTAGCCAACGCGGCGAATATTTCTGCGCTTCTTTTCCATGCCCTGCCGGATGTGATCTGGGCCGGGTTCTATTTCTTCGACGGCAGCGAGTTGGTCGTGGGCCCGTTTCAGGGCAAACCAGCGTGCCTGCGCATACCGCTTGGGCGTGGGGTCTGTGGTGTGGCCGCAGAGAGTCGCGAAACCGTCGTCGTCGCCGATGTCAACGACTTCACGGATCATATCGTTTGCGATGTTGATTCCCGTTCGGAAATCGCCATACCGATTCTGGACGGCAACGATGAATTGATAGGGGTGCTGGACCTCGACAGCGCGAGCACGAACCGCTTCGACGCCGACGATGTAAAAGGTCTGGAAGCGGTGGCGCGATTGTTGGGGGATGGATGACCTTCGCCGCGAATCCTCAGGCCCGGGTGTTTGCGAGAGCTTTTGCCATGGCTTGTTGCCAGCGTTGATAGTGCCGGGCGAGCGCGGGGTTTTTACGTGGAGTAACCGCCGGGCCGCGCGCATCGGGCCAGCGGGCAACTTTTTCATTCAACAAAAACGCCACGCCGCGGGCGGTGGCCTCTTCGTGCTCGGCATGCAGTACGACGAGACCGGAGAGATCGGCCAGGCCCTGCACGAAAACGGGCTCGCGGGACAGACCACCCGTGAGCGCGATCTCGCTGAGTTCTCCCGACGCCGCGCGCAATTCGTCCAGATTGGTCTGTATGAGAAACAGAACGCTTTCCAGTACGGCCTGGAGTTTGCGCGCGGGCGAGCCGTCACCGACGAAGCGCGAAACGAAACCCGGTTGCCAGAAGGGTGACCCGAGTCCGCCAATACCGTTGAGAAACACAGGCACGTCTTCGCGGCTCAGATCCAGTTCGGCAAAAACCTCATCCGGCCCGACCCCGAGTTCGGGGGCAATCGCCTCGATCGCGGCACCGGCCCCGTTGACGGTTCCCTCCAGGGTGTAGGCAACGCGATGGGAGTCCGCATAGATGATGCCGGTCAGCAGGTTGTCCGATCGAACGGGGCCGTCGGGGGTGGCGCGCTGAATGAACGCGCCGGTTCCCGCGTTGACGGTGACACGTCCCGCTTCGGGCCAGCCCGCGGCAAAGGGCACGGCGGACTGGTCACCCGTACACAGTTGCAGGGGGATGTGCCGGTCACCGATGCTTAGATGGCCATGGGACGCGCGCGTATGAACGCAAAGCGGCAGTGGTTCGCGGGGAAGTTCAAACAGTCCCAGCAGCTCATTGCTCCAGTCGCGCTGGCGCAGATCCCACAACAGCGTGCGCGCGGCGTTGGCGGGGTCACAGATGAGCGGCTTTTCTTGCAGCAGCCCATACAGCAGATAGCTTGCAAGGGGTCCCCAAGCCAGTGTTTTCGCCTCGAGTGCTTTGCGAACCGCCGGGATTTCCTCCAGGCACCATCGCAACTTGCTGGCGCCGTAATGAGCGGACAGGGGCAGACCGGTCAACTGGCGAACCCGTTGTGCGCCCGTCGCCAGCTCGCTAATCAACGACTGGTTACGGGTGTCCTGCCAGGAAATGGCCGGGGTGAGCGGCGTGCCGGATCGTTTGTCCCAGCACACGATGGTGGAGCGCTGAGTCGCAAGCCCCGCGGCCACGAGATTCTCAGGCCTGTCCAGGTCCTTGATCGCGGCCGTGATGGCGTGGCGCGTCCCGTCCAGCAAGGCCCGGGCGTCGTGTTCGACCCGGTCCGGTGCCGGGCGTGCCGTGGTGACTTGTGTCCAGCCTTCACTGATCCGCCGACCCGCCGCATCGAAAACGAAAGCGCGGGTGGCGTGACTGCCCTGGTCGATCACCAGATAAAGCGGGTCGTGTTGTTGGGTCTTCACGCGTTTCCCCCGGGCTGCTGTGCTTTCCAATCCGTGTGGGCTGGTTTCAGGCCGGAGTCAGGGCCAACCGCGCGGTATCGGCGCGCGGTGTTTTCGGCGGCAGAGACGGCGCAATACGACGCATGACCTTGTTCGCGGTCACCCGATAGGTGGTGATCTTGCCCCCGCAGATGCTTAGGACCGAGGGCCGGTGAGGCTGGTCTGTGGGAAGCATCACTTCCCGGGAACGATGAAAGGCGTGGCCGGGCCCAACGGGCAGCACGCGCAGACCCGCGGTGGTGGCAATGATGTCGTCGTGGTTCAGCGCCCTGAAGCGGGGAAAGTAGTGGCGCAACACGCTGAACAAGTAATGTTTCTCCGCGGTGGACGCCTGGGAGTGATCCGGGTCCGCGCGGAAACGTCGCTCGGTAGTGCCCACGAGTATTCCTTCGGGTCGTGGCATGACGAAGATGACGCGCCCGTCCCGGGGGTTCTCCACGTAGTACACGCCCTGTTTAATCTGTCCGGGCAACAGTATGTGTGAACCCTGCACGAGTTCCAGTGCCGGCAATTCGATGACAGGATCGAAACGGCTGGCGACCTGACAGACCCACGGGCCCGCTGCGTTGACCACAACCCGTGCATCAACACTGTGTGCCGTTCCAGCATGCTGGTAGTGCAGGGTACAACCTCGCTCAAAGCGTTCGATGTGAAACACTTCTGCCGGGGCGACCAGTTCCGCGCCGAGTTGCCGGGCCGAATGCATGACCGCGCGGGTCAGCGCGGCATCGTCGGTCTGTGCGTCGAAGTAGCGGAAGACAGCCTGCAAGCCGTGGGTGGACAGCCCGTCGAGGGAGTCCCAGTCCTTTTTTGGAACGCGTTTGAAGCGGGTTTCCCCGTGCAAACCGGCAAGCAACGCGTACAGGCTCAACCCGGCATAGAGTTGCCAGGGGCGTCGTCGAGTCGTTGGGTATACAGGGATAAAAAAACGTTGCAGGTGAACCAGGTCTGGAGCCAGCTTCAGCAATAAATGTCGTTCGTGCAGGCTCTCCCGTACCATCGAAAACTGCACGCTTTCCAGATAGCGCAGCCCCCCATGGATCAGTTTGCTCGAACGGCTGGATGTCCCGCTGGCGAGTTCCTTGCGTTCGAACAACTTTACCCCATGCCCCGCGGCGGCGGCGGCCTGGGCGACACCGACGCCATTGATGCCACCACCGATAACTGCCACGTCGCAGGAAGTCACCGATGGCGTTCCGCGAAGCGGGGATCGTCGGCATAGTTCCGGACGGCGGCCGTTTCGATCAAGCGCGCTCCCCGTTGGTGCAACGCCAGGCCCCGATCCGGATCCGGGATGTCGTATACGCACCAGCGCCAGCGCCCGGGCCACAAGGCGCCTTTGTCCGGCAGCCGCCTGAAATTGACGAACACAAAATCCGGTTCCAGCGCCTGGACCTCTTCTCGCCGTTGATCATCATAACCGCGCAGCACCAGGCCGCGCGCCAGATCCGGCGGCGTGGCCTGGAACACTTCAGCCTCGAAGCTGATGATGGCGCAACGCTTGTGTACCCCCGCGATCAAAGGGAGCACCGTGCCGATGACTCGCTGGATACCGAAACTGTGGACGCTTTCCTTCTTGATTTCGACAAAGGCGAAAGCCTCGGGCCAGTCCTGCAACAGCGCGACGGCCTGTTCCAGTGACGGAATGGTGACGCGTTCGTAGCGATCGCCGAAGCGTTTTGGTTCGTGCGCCGGTGTTCTGCGTGCGGCCTGCCATGGAAGATCCATGATCTTTCCAGGTCGGCCCGTCGTGCGTTTGAGTTCTTGATCGTGGAACAATACGGGTTTCGCATCCGCCGTGAGCTGAATGTCGAATTCCACATGACGAATGCCGAGTTGCAGGGCAGACTCGATGGCCGGCAAAGTGTTTTCCGGGAAATCCGCGGCGTTGCCGCGATGGGCCACGATGTCGGGTAAAGATGTCTCGGTCATGTGCATCGTGCGAAGCGCGTCAAGAACATTGTGCTCCGGTTTCGCGCGCTTCTTCCACCAGCCAGTCGATGACCGCGCGTACTTCGGGGCGTTTGCGGAAATGCTCCGGGCATACCGCATAGATCGCCAGATCTGTCGGCAACTCGACATCGAAAGGCTTGACCAGGCGCCCGGCCTTGAGGTCCGCATGCACCAGGGGCAGATAGGCCAGTGCTACGCCCTCGCCTTCGATGACGGCTTGTAGCATGACGTTGGAATCTTCGATCACCAGCCCGCGCCGATAATCCACATCCGTGGCGCCGGCGAGTTTCAGCCATTCGCCCCAGTGTCGATACGTCGTGTCGTGGAGCAACGTGAACTGAGCCAGCTCTCTCGGACAGGTGAGATCTGAGCGTTCCAGCAGTTGTGGCGCGCAAACAGGAAACTCGTTGGGGCAGAACAGACGCTGAATATTGACGCCGGGCCAGTGCCCGGAACCGTAACGCACACCCAGGTCCACCCCTTCGCGCTCGAAATTCACCAGCGTGGACGTGGTGCTGACGCGAATCTCGATGTCGGGATGGCGTTGCTGAAAACGATGCAAGCGTGGCACCAGCCAACGTGCTGCCAGCGAAGCGAGGGTGCTGATGGTGATCACCGTGCCCGCGGGTTTTTCCCGCACCACGGTGACCGCTTCGTTCAGCTGTTGGAACACGTTCTGTATCGAAAAGGCGAACTCGCGTCCCTTGGCGGTGAGTTGCAGCCCCCTGGGCACGCGCCGGAACAAGGCGCAATCGAGAAAATCCTCCAGCTGTCGTACCTGCCGGCTCACTGCGCCGTGGGTGACGTGCAGTTCGTTGGCCGCGCGGGTGAAGCTGCCGTGGCGGGAAGCGGCATCGAAGGCGCGCAGGGCATTCAGTGGGGGGAGTCGGGCCATGGTTTTGAGCTGTGCAAAAAACTCACAGACCGGGTTGAGAAAAAATCGATTGTGGGGCTGATTCCCAAGCGATTAGACTGTACCCACTGTGAGTTTTACTAACATTAAACCGGATGAGAACGGGGCGCAAGGCCCCCGGGTTGTGAGTTTTTGGCACAACGCGCCCCCGGCGGTTGGCAGATCGCAGGGAACGGAGGCTGGGGCGCGGCGTTGCCGGGTTTCCGCGCACCCCGATTTGGCGGCGGACAGGAGCGCTGAACAACATGGCTGAGTATCGCTGGCATTGGACGGATCTTCGCGATGCCCGGGCAGCTTATCTGCACCGGGTCACGGAGCCGCTGCGTCGACGCATTGTCGAGGGCCGGACATCCGTGGGCCTGGCTCTGGCTCTGGGCGCCACGCTCATCATGTGGGCGTCCGGTTTCGTCGGGGTCAGCGTGGCGGTGGCAGCGTACTCGCCGGGCAATCTGGCGCTGTTGCGTTTCGGGATTGCATCGGCTGTGTTGTTTGTCTGGCTGCTGTGCAAGAACGGGCGCATCTCCTTGCCTCAAAAATCCGATCTCAGCAGGCTCGCGCTCGTGGGCCTGTTCGGTGTGCCGCTCTATCACCTGCCCCTGAATGCGGGACAACAGGTCGTGAGCGCGGGCGTGTCCAGCTTGCTGGTGGCCACCGCGCCAATTTTTACCGCGATGGTGGCGGGAGTGGTGTTGGGTGAGCGGGTGAGCCGGCGTACCTGGTGCGGTATCAGCGTGGCCTTCGCTGGCACGGCGTTACTCGTACTGAGCCTGGCCCACGGGCACCCACTGGCGGTGCCGCCCCAGGCGCTGTTGATCCTGATCGCAGCGCTGGCTTTCGCCGGCTATATCGTCACCCAGCGCCCGCTGGTACAACGCTATGGT
>SMWH01000177.1 GCA_004357005.1 Gammaproteobacteria bacterium | reverse complement strand
AGGTGCGGTGCTCATCCGGGTACTTGGGAAAGTACCGGTCGCGCAGGTACTCACTGTACTGGCCGTCGGGGTAAGCGAACAGGTCCGGCCATTGGCCCGTAACCCGCTCGACGTATGAGCCTGCCTGTTCTATTTCGCAACGGCATTCCTCATGGGTGTCAATCGCCTCGAAACTGCCCTTGATCTGATCTTTCTGGCACACCCGGTCAAGGGTCGGATGACAGTGGTCCCAGCTGTGGTTCTGGATATCCAGCAATCCCCCCTGCAACGCGGCGGGCCACCAGTCATCGGTCCACCACCCGCGACCCAGCAGGCAAGTGCCGTCGAGTTGCGCGCGTACTTCAGGCGAGGCAATGACAAAAGACGTCGCGTGCAGATCGGGCTGCGCACCGTTGCCATGCTGCTCCCTGAAGTCGCTGAGAATATTGGAGAAACCGCGTTGGGTGCCATGTATGGGATGGTCCAGGTCATGCCAGTCGAAATGGGATCCGTCGTCGAAAGTGATGGCGACCCAGGCCTCGGAATCGGGAACGGTGCGGTCACCGGTCACGACTTCGGCGACCCAGCGCAGGGGAACGATCTTGCTGCCGTGATCCTGGATGGCTTCCAGATCCTCACGCAGGGCGATGTGATCGTTGTTGTCGTAATCGTTCCCCTCGATATCGACACCGTGGTAGGTGAGCACGGGGATGCGGAAGTTCATGAAAACAGTGTAGCGGGCTGGTGGAAACTGAACATCGCCGGGACAGTTGCGTCAAAAAGGGGCGCGAGAAGCCCTTGCAGGCTCAGAAAGCGAATTCCACTCCCAGGGCCGGGCCGAGCAACTCCACATCGCCGGAGAATGTGTTGGGTCCCTTGGAAGTGTCCATATCGGCGTTGAGATATTTGATGCCGAGAGTGGCTCCGGCCGAATCACCGAAGGCCCAGACCACGGCGGCCCATACGCCCCAGATGCCGTTGCTGTCCCCGCTGGAGTAGTCGAATCTCAAATCCAGTCGCCAGTTCTCTCCGAGGCGGGGTGTGAAATTCACACCGAGCAGCAGGTCACTCCAGCTGTCGCCGAAAGATGCGGGCCCCGCCACCGGCGAACTGCTTTTTGCATCCAGGTCCCAGTGCCGCACGCCGCCGAACAGGTCGATGCGACTATCCGGTTTGCCCAGGTTCCAGGTGAAGGCCGCCTCCAGAATCGAGTTGTCCACATCCATGCTGGTGGGAATGGAAACACCGCCGGACCGGATCATGCCTGCCGGGTTCGTATCCATGACATAGAGTGAACCGATAAAGCCGACACGGCCATCGGGATCGTGCCAGGTGAGGGTGCCGAAAATGCCCGTGTCATCGAAGGCATCGGAGCTGACATCGACCAGCAGATCACTCGTGCCCACACTGCCGTCGATACCCGCGCCCCACAGATTCAGGTTCAGGCGCCAGGGTCGCTCGAAAAAGGAGTTGTCCTGGGCCGCCGCAGGCGCGGTAAACGAGAAAAACAGTGCCGCCAGGAGCAGCGTGATGCGTGACATGCGTAACCTCCCTGTCAGATAACGGTTTACTGGCCGCCGGCATCGGGAGCGGCCGGTTGACCGGCGTAGGGTGTCACGGCGGGGGCGTTGTTGTCGAGAGCGGCAGAATGACGATCCGCGCGTCATCCACCTCATCGGACACGGTCCAGGGCTTGCCCTGCGCGTCCAGATAGAATCGGCGCATCTCCTCGAGATTGAAGGGGCGGGAACCGATACGCCCGAAGACGGCGATCTGCCCGCCGGTCTCATCCACCCCACGGTCGCGTTCCAACGGCCGGGACAGGGACAGTGCAGGTTTTGCGGTGGCGTAGCTGGCAATGAGTTCGGGCTTGGGCGCGGGGCTGAAGCCGTAAAACTTCGGCTGGGAATCCGGAGAGGTCAGTTGAATCACGCGCAAACCGTTGGCGCCGTCGGCAACATAGGCGAAAAGCGAGGCGTTGGTGCTGGCCACGGTGACATCAAAGGCGTCATTGATTGCGCCGCCAGCGTCGTACATCTTGTACACGGTGGGTTGCTCGGTGCGCGTCACATCGATGATGGCCAGACCCTGGCCGCGTGCCGCCACATAGGCGTAAGTGCGCGCCACATGCAGGCCACGAGCGTCATCCAGCGGTACGAACGCGCCGTCCACGATGCGCGGTTGTTCGGGATCGGTGGTATCCACCACCTGGAAACCATCGCCGAAGGTGACGAACAGGTAACGGAACTGAGTGGCGGTGGCGCGGGCGTCGCGCAAGGGTATCTCCGCCACGAGACGCGGTTGTAGCGGATCGTCCAGGTTCAACGTGATCACCCCACGAGGCGTGGTGATGTAGGCGTAGTAACCCGCCATATTGATGTGCCGGGCACCGTTCAGGATACCGTTGTCGTTCCAGGTCAGGGCGCGCTTGAGTTTATTGTTGCGCGGATCACGATCCATCATGGTGTCGATATCCACCAGGATCAGGCCTTCCTCGGTGTCGGTGATGAACATGTAGTTGTAGATCGGATGGAAGGGTTGTTCCACGTTGGTATCGCGCATCAGATCTCCTTGGTTGCGGGACGGCTGGACCGGCTGTGTCGTAACCAGGGAGACGCAGGTCGCGTTCCTGGATTCGACCCGGGTGTCATGACCGAGCGGTGAAAACGGGGCGGTGATGATGCGTTGGGAAACGCCCTTGTTGGCGATGGAGGCCACGTCGAATACCTGGGTTCCCTTGTTTCCGTGGGCCACATACAGGTATTCGCCACGAAGCTGCAGGCAACCTACGGTGCCGGTCCTGTGTCCATAGGCCTCTTCCAGAACGCGGCCCCGGGCCTGGTGCTCACCGTACCAGTCGGGATATGCATAACGTTGCAGATAACTGCCGATGACGGACTGGGGTTCATCCCACTCGGTAACGCGCACCGCAGTGATCTCGCCATCACCGCCCACCCAGGCGTTGTAGCCGACGAAGTCGACGAAATCCGTTCCCAGCAACAGCAACTGGGCCATGATGGCATTGTTGTCGTTCTCCTCCGAAAGATGACAATCCGTGCAGGTCTTGGTTTCGGTTTTTCGCGCCGTATGCGGGAAATGAGTGGCGAAGGCCTGTGAGCTGTAACCACTTGCAGCAATGGGAGGCTGCTGGATGTAGATTTTTTCGCGGTTGGAGTTGGTGGATGACAGAACGAGGCCGGATCTGGATGCAACGGGAGCGATCTTGTTGTCCTTGAGTTCGCCGTGGATGGCGAGCTGGAACATCTGATCCCGCACCACCTGGGGATTGTAGGTCGCGTAACTGCGGGTGGTTCCGCCCTCGAAGTGATGGCGCTCGGTCTTCCAGTTGGCCTCGATGGGCAGATGACAGCCGGCGCAGGAGGTGGTCCACGAGGTATGACAGGTGAAACACAGCATCTCGTCGTCCTTGTGAGCCCGCGCGTCTGCCGTGATGCCGGGGCCCCAGTCCATGGACAGATCACTGGACATGAGTTTGGCCCGGGCGGCTTTCGGGTTGTAGTTGTCGTGGCCCGGGGTGACCGAGTCCTTGACCAGCGAGAGTTCCCACTCCAGGTCGTCGTTGACCAGCGAACGCTGGTAGAGCTTGTCGCCACGCCATTCGAAGCGCCGTTTTCCATCCGGGTTTCGGATCAACGCCAGGTTGTTTCCACCTGGAGGCGCGGAAGGTCCTGTCGTAAACAGGCTGGGGTATTCGTCGGCTGTGCCGTGGCAGTCCTGGCACTGGATCTCGATGGCTCCCTGTACCTCGCCGTAGAGGTGCCCGTTGCCGTGGTTGTCCTGGGTGAAATGACAATCCACACAATGCATGCCCACATCCAGGTGGATGGATGACATGTGCACGGCCTTGCTGAACTTGTCCGGGTCGTCATCGGCGACCGCGTTGCCTTGTGCATCCAACAGGGTGCCATCCCGTGCCCGCTTGAAGATGGCCCGGAAATTCCAGCCGTGACCGTGGTAATCGGCGAACTGCGTGTCTTTCATATCCCGGTTCATTTCCTGGAGCACATCGAAAAATTCCACGTCTGCCCATTTGCCCCGGGGCGCGGCGGCATTGGGATTGCGCTCGTTGACCTGACGTATGGTGTGGGCATCCGGGTATTGCTGTTCTTCGGGCCACATCATCGCCGCATCGGACTCGTAATCCCACATGGTGTAGCCCAGGTAGGTATTGATGAACAGGTTGGGCTGGTGCATGTGACAAGTCATGCACATCGCCGTGGGCACTTTGCGGGTGAACTCATGTCGCAGCGGGTGGCCACGCTCATCCCGGGGAATGGTTGGGTCGGCGGACTGGGATTCGCCCCAGTGTCCGTACTGGGCGTAGGGCCCCGAATGCCGGGGATCGGCGTCGTTGGCGTAGATCACGTGACACCCGGAACAGCCGGAACTGCGGTAATCACCGGGCTGATCGTTGGTTCCCAGGAACCACATGTGCGGGTCATTGAGACGGGTCTTGGTCAGGTTGAGCACGGGTATGGCCACACGGTTGCCCGTGCCCAGGCCGCGATTGGACTGACGGATATCGAAGCGGCCGGGTTCTTCGAGGCGCTGGATGGACGGCAGCGAATTCGGCAGCCCGGTTTCGGGGAACAGGTTGCCGAGATTTCTGCCGCCACGTTCGAACACCCGGAACACATCCGCAGGTGGAATGGTTTCCCAGGCGGGCAGGGGATAGACGATGGGTCGAATGCCTGCCTTGATCATCTTGTCGGTCACTTCCACGGGGTTTTGCAACGCGGCGGCGACGCCATCGGGCGTGTAGTTTTCACCCAGGATCGAACGTTTGAAAGGCAGGATGCCGTTGTTATAGGCAGCGGCAGCCCAGAAATGCGCGCTGGTGGAGTGCAGGCTGCGTACCGCTGCCTGGATCTGCCATGCGTGGCATGCGCCGCAGGCTTCCTGCGCTACCCGGTAGTCACCCGGGTTCACGAAACGGACATATTCGGAAGCTTCGCGGTTGAGCAGGGTGTAGCTGACGGGCGGATTGGCACTGGACGGATAATGCCAGCTTTCCGGGTAGAGGGGCTGCACATGGGCGCCATCCATGAGTCGCCGGTAGTCCGGTGCGTAGTTGCGGTGGCTGCCGTGTTCACCGGAATGGTCCTCTCCGGCGCCTCCCGAATGTTCCACCGCCGCATCGGCGCCTTCCCAGGCTACGTAGGCGTCGCCGCCATGGCAATCAGTGCAACCGAGCACGACAGCCGAACTGCTGTGCATCGTCTTCTGATCGCTGTCGGTGTGACACGACACGCAACCGTGACTCTTGGCCGCGGCGTCTTCCCAGGTCTGGTGGGCCGGGGCCGGCGGTGTCGGTGCGTATTCGATTTTCCGGGGCGCTTCGTGTTCGCCGGAGGCCCAGGTCGTGGCAATCAGACACATCAGGGGCAAGGTCAACAACAATGTCAGCCGGAGTTTGCGCATATCAGTAGGTCAGTATCACGTTGGCCAGAACCGAGTAATGGGTGTCATCGCCGTAGAGCTGTTTGAAACCGTCGCCGGGAAACAGCCCGGCGGCGGAAAAGCGCACGACGATATTCTGGGTCATGAGAGGACGCCAGATAACCGCCAGCGAGGCGTCAAAACCGATGGCTCTGTCGATGGAACCTTGCTGGCGAGCCACTTCGAGTACGGAGGTGTCATCGAACCAGAAGTAATTGAAATTTCCCGAGAGGCGCACCTTGGGAGCCAGGTCGGAGTCAAATCCGGCGCCGATCATCCGCAGACCAGGATTGGTGAAATTGGACTGACCCTGTTCCTTGGATGAGCGCATGTTCGCGAGGATGCCGTTGCGGCCGGTGAGCTGGATGCCGCCACCACCGACCAGCGGAATGGCCTGTCGGATCCAGTAACTGGTGTCCGCACCGGCAAACAACGGGAACTCAAAAATGGCGTCAAAGCCGTTGGACTGGTCGTCGAAGGGGTCGTCGTCACCGGACGCCCACAAGCCCGACAGGCGAATTCGCGTCCAGTCGAAATCCATGGATACTTCGGTAGCACCGAACCCCGCCAGGATGTCCGTCTTCCAATCGGTGAACACCGCAGTGTTTTCCTGGCCGGTAGCGAGATAGGCGGAAACAGTGAGATTGACCCGGCCAAAATGTCCGTCGCCGTTATAACCAAAATAGACCACGTCATATTTTCGTGGGCGTTCGAAACCCAGCGATGCCGGACGCTGGATGAATCCGTTCTCATCAAACTTGAAGTCGGTTTCCCGGTTGTGGTTGTACGCGATCAGCCCCTGGGAGAAGAACCCAAGCTTTGGCCAGTCCTGGCGATAAAAATTGAAGATGAAAATATCGCTGTCGCGCAGCCCCTCGCGAATATCGTTGAGCCCGCTGTTGATGTCCTTTTCCACCGGCCGGAACCAGGCCAGGTTGTACTGCCACTTGTTGTTATCCCGGTTGCCGAAATAACGGATTCCAAAGGGTACATCCAGAAACAGGAATCCCCGGAAATCCGCGCTGAAGGGCTGGATACCCAGGCGGATGCTGTCGAAATCGTAACGATCGGAGACGTTGCGGATGTGGTAATCGGCGAACAGTTCCTGAAGTCCCAGGTGTTTGTCCTGTCGATCGGTGCCGGCGCGCGGGTCAACCCGCAGCAGGCGTACTTCGTTGGAGGTGACGCGGTTCCACTGAAACGCAAAGGTCACCCGGAACTCGTAGCTGGGTGGTTGGTAGACGGTGTTGCCCTGGTAGTAGACGAGTCCGGCAATAAAGGTCTGGGCGAAAACATTCGTGTCGAAATCACCAAAAACATCGAGAGAACCTGGAGTGGTGGTGGTCTGCGGGCCCACGGGCAACGGGAAACTGCGTGGTTCGATGACGGTGTCGGAGATCAGATTGACGCTCAGGAACCAATCTTCGCCATGGATGGGTTTGTCGGCCTTATAAGTGTTCTGGTTGTAGGGGTCCCACCAGCGTTGCGGCGTTATGCCGAGGGATTCCATGATTCTCCAGCGGTCGGGGACCGGCACGAAGGCATCCAGATTGATCACCGAGGGCGGCGGTATGGCGTCCGGATCGATCGGGGGGCGTTTCGGGCCACGTTCTTGCTGGGGTGGTTTGCCCGGCCGGCGGCGCTCGATCTCAGCCAGCCACAGCGCTTCATCGGCCCCGAGGCTCATCGGCGTCACAAAAAACGGTGATTCGTCCCATTCATCGACGGCAGCGGCGTGCGCTATACCGGTGGTGAACGTGAGTGCGGAAGCAACGGCAAGCGCCAGATATTCTTTTTTTTGAAGCCGCATCACAGACCCTCGCACACGTTCTGCTCTGCGCTGTCGATAAAGGGCGCCTGTGGGCACTGCACGTATCGCAACCGGATCCCCTGGGGGGTGAGTTGATCGGCGCGCATGTCCGGCGGTGCGTTGTTAAAGGTGCCGGTGATATTGCCCGCACGGTGAAGGCCCAGGAAGGAAATCATGTCGTCCTGATCCACGCCGTCCCCGGACACCCCGATTCCGCCAACCAGAGTGCGATCACGGTAAATGGGAACGCTGCCGGGGAAAATCTGGATGCCATTCGGGAGTCTGCCGATCGTCGTACAGTTCTGTGGCACGTCGGTACCGCTCAGCCCCAGAACGAACAAAATGTGCTCGAGAATTCGGGTGTTGGAGATATCCAGTTGCAGACCCGTGGAGAAAGGGCTCCATTCGGCGAAGGGCTTGCTGAAGGGTCCGTTGGGGGTTCCCGTGATACCGTCCGGGAAGAAGGGCCGGGACAGGTTTCCGCCGGAGCGGTCGGCAAAGGCGACCGCGCCATCGGCAAGCGCCGTGGGCATTCCGAGGAAAGCCCTGACTGCGGTGACATAGTCACCGATAGCAATCACCTCTCCGGTCTGGGGGTAGGTGGTGTCCGGTGCGCCGTTCAGATCGTCAGCGGCGTAGTCGCCGGAGAAGAATACCGCGGTACGGGCCTTTTGCAACGAGACGTCGGTGCCGAACATGGGACCGTCACGAGTACGGGCCACGGCGAGTATCGCGCCGTTGGTGTCCACAACGGACACGGTTACCCGGGCCTGGCTGCCCGGTGGGCGACGTATCTGGGCCCGGGCGGAGTTGGCCACCCCGAGTGCCGCCACCATGAGCGTGCGCACTTCGGCGGCCGTCAGGGCATCGGCGCCGTCGGTGCCGTCCCGGGGCGGGTAGCGGTTGGTATTGGTCCCATCCACCAGGACAAAGGCATCCAGCCCGGGATAGTGTTCGCCGTTGTCCGCGCGAATGCCGGAAGCGGGGGTCGAAAAGGCGGTACCCGCGAGCAGCGCGCCATCGGTGTAACCGGTGACCGGCACCAGGTTGCCCACTACACCGTTGAGGGCGGCGAAGGGTTGTGCCGTGGCCGGATCGCTGACCAGAGCCCCGAACCAGGTGTCTGTGAACCTGAACACCTTGCCGTCCGCGGTGATCTCGTCTGCACGCCGGTCATTGGGCGCGGCGTAACCGAAATTGCCCGCGATGGCGATGATTTCGTCCGGGTCCCGGTCGAAATCCGTGATGACCAGATCCAGGCTGTAAAAGCCGTCTGATTCCACACCGATGGCGCCCACGGGTGTGCCGTCGATATAGAGAGGGATGCCCCCGGGATCTGCGGACAATCCCAGCGGCGAACGCATCGGTCCGGGGTTGGTGCCCGAGCCGGGGATAAAGCGGTTGATGAGATCACTGCAGGCGAGTTGACTGAACTGCACACCGAAGAGCGGACCCGCGGGTTGATTGAGTTCCCCCGGATTGAAATTCTGCTGAATGATCTGGCTGGCGGTGCGCGTTGTGAAAGCGTTACCTTCGGTGGACAGGAACGCACCCGTGATGGCCTTGGCGATGGCGGACATCTCACTCGACACGAGGTCGTTGATGCCGTCGAGTCCCGTGACGACTCCGCGTTGGCCCGTGATATTCACCGTGTCCGGGGCGCCGTTCATCTTGAACACAGCCAGGACATTCCCGACGCGGTCAACGATGGCTATGGTGGCCGGCTGGCTTCTGGCGGTGGCTTCGTCAATGGCCTGGGCCAGGATGCGGCCCACATCGTCGAGGGTCAGGAAGATCGTGGCGTCGGCGCAGGAACCGGTGCAACCACCCTGTTGTTGCCCCGGGGGCGGGGGAGCGGTGCCCACGGTTGAGCGGCCGCCACCGCCACCGCCACAGCCGGACAACAAAGCAACGAGAGCCGCAAGGAAAAGGCTCGCTGCCGTTTTCGTCAGCGTTCTGGCCGGCGTTCCGGCTACCTTGCTCATGTGTGTCCCCTTGTTTCCCCCCTGTCCTTCATTTTCGGTTGTCGGGTTGCCCATCGTTGCGTGCGCCCTCATCTTTTGGCTCTAGTCCAGCGCGGCCATGGCCGGGTTACCCGGCACATGGTAGCGATGGCAGGTGATGCAAGCTGACGCCAACAGATTATCGGAACGTTCATTGCCGTGGCAATCGCGGCAATTGTCGATACCGGGCATGAGCACATCGGTACTGGCGCTCGAGCTCCGGGCGTCGTGACAGTCACCGCAAGCCATGCTGGCGTGAGAATTGTGCCTGAAGAATGCTCCCGGGAACCAGTTGCCGGTAACCCGGGCGGGTTGTACCTGCCAGCGCGTATCCACATCACCGGCGGTCTCCGTGACTTCGTGGCATACGCCACAGGCGCGGCCCTCGAAGAGATCTTTGCCCACCCGGCGCGCTTTTTGTTGAGCCCATCCCCAGGCTACCTGTTGTTCCTGGCGGGTCGGTTGTTGGCCGGGCCGGCGGCGGGTGCGCACACCTTCCGGCGCGGTCGGGTCCTGGACTTCACCGCGCAGGGCGCGTCCCGCGTAGAACTCTTCCAGCAGGAACAGTACCTGTTCGGGTTTGCCGTGGGGAAGCTGTCGGTCCGGCGCCGTGGGGTCAAAGTTCAGGAGATGACAGTCCTGGCACATGGTTTCGAAGTTGACCGGCAACATGAGACCACCGGCCGCGTCCAGTTGGTGACAGTCACCACAATTCAGAACCCGGTGCCCCGAAGGCGTGTCAAGCCCTTCAGCGTCCAAGTGTGCATCATGTGGGAATTCCAGACTGGACGTTTCCAGGAGTCCCGGATCATCCAGTCCGACGCGTGTTTCCACCGCGTCGCCGTCGAAGCCGTATCTTGTCAGTGTCACCTTGAACTGCGGGTGATCATCGAGGAAATCACTGGCGTCCATCAGTTCCGAGGCCACGGCGTTGTGCGTCAGATCGGAATGGCAATCGGCGCACAGGGCCTGGTCATAACGCAGTGCCGGGTGGGAGCCGTTGTGATCGGCGTGACAGCTGGCGCAGCGGGTCGTTTCCAATTCCGGAAAACTCGAGCTCACTACCAGTCCGGTGGCCACCAGTTTCACCGGGTCCACATGGCCCGGTGTGGTGCTATGACAGGCGGTGCAGGCAGCGTCCCGCACCCGCTGGAAAGGCCGTTGGTGACAGGTTTCGCAACGGTAACCAAAAAACTTATGCGCCGCCTGGAGTTCGCCGGCTTCCCATGCTCCGTCACCGGGAAGGGGGGTGCCACGCAACAGACCGCCCAGCGGGGCGATAAACACCCCCGCGAGGGGAATCATGAACGCCACGACGAAGACGATCAGGAACAGAGCCCAGGAGGCCCGGCGTTTGCCAAAACCACCTTCGGCCAGGGACATTCTGCTTCGGGCCACCAGATCTTCAGTGGCTTCGCCCCCCGGGGCAGCCGGCGTTATCTCCAGGGCCAGGTCATAGCCCTTGGGAGCCTTGATCACTTGGATGCGGGTCCCGGCGATCTCGATGTTGTCGCCGGGTTTCACGACGGCGTTCTGTTCCCGCTCATCGTTGACCCTGATGCCAGCGACTACCAGCGACTCGACCCGGAAACGCTTGCCCGCCAAGGCGATGATGCGGGCATGCGCGAGGCTGACCCGGATGTCCGGCAGCAATAGCGCCTGATCGGTACCCCGGCCAATGGTGAGCTCATCGCCTTCGAAAGTCTGGTCGCGGTGCGCGACGCCGCCTTTGCGTTTGCGGGTGATTGTTCTGATCAGGGCGCGCACAGCTCGACCTTACCAGTAGAAAAAAACCGTGATGATGTGGGCGATCAGAGCGCCCAGCAAGGCGAAGGACAGCGGTACATGAATATAGAGCCAGATATCCATGAAAGCCTGGTACTGGATATCGCGCGTCAGACGCGCGGCCAGATATTTTTTCCGGGACAGAAGATCGAGTAAACGGCGAACATCCGCCGCGCGTTCGCTGTCCGCCGTACGCGACAGATAGTCGATCATGGCGACCATGGTGTCATCTTGATCCCCGGCAGCCTTTTGAGCCACCCCCGTGTCGGCCTGGCGCTCTTTTTTGTGCAACAGTTCATCGGTTTTGAGAATCGCCTGCTCGTATT
>SMWH01000176.1 GCA_004357005.1 Gammaproteobacteria bacterium | reverse complement strand
TTCGACGCCGAGGGACGACATGCGACGGGCGCGGTCGCTGACGGGGCTGCGGGTGAGGCCGCGTACGGCATAGCCGCGTTTCAACAGTTCGCGGGCTACCGCACCACCCTGGCGCCCGGTGGCACCCACCACCAGCACCCGGTGGACATCAGCGGTTTCGCCGGCTCCCGCATCGGCGCCACCCATGCTCAGGAACACTGTCAGCAGCAAAGTCACGCAACTGCGCGGCATGATTCAATCCTCCACGGTTACCAGAGCATCCTAGCAAACCCATGGTTTCACGGAGAGTCGCGCACAAACGAAGAAGCCGGGCATCGCCCGGCTTCTGCTGGTCATAGCTGGAAGCGCTCCTATGCGCCCGGTCGCGGCTGAAAGCCGCTCCTACGACGGTCCATCATGGGGAGCTGGTGGTTTGCAGAGAGGCGGCCAACTCATTCAGGACACGCATCTCGCTGAGTTGATCCGGTGTGACCTTGCCGGCCCCATGCATCGCCAGGATGGTCTCGGGTCGCAGCGCGGACTCATCCAGCCAATTCACGAACCAGCGCATGACTGGAATGTGCTGCTTTGCCGGGAAACCCCTGGAACGCGGCTCAAACAGATCCGATTGATACAGAATCTGCTCCGCGGGCAACCACACGACCAGCATGCCTGCCGCATGCGGGTTATCTCCCACATCAATGAACTTCACGCGCCGTCCGCGCTCGTTCAGGGTCAGCTCGCCGTCCACGACCATGAACTGGGGCGTTTTTTCCAGCGGCAGTCCATCCGGTTCGAGGGTAAAGCGCGCCCGCGCCACGTTCATGATCACGTCGCGTGTCACCGGCGACACGATCAGTGACGCGCCGGCCGCGATGAAGGGACGGATACCGCCGAGGTGATCGCTGTGCCAGTGGGTCAGTGCCACATAACGAACCGGTTTGCCCGGGAAATGCCTGGTCACCGTGTCGTAGAAGCGCTGGCCGATGGATCCGGAGGTCTCGCCGCTCGCCCAGTTCATGGCGGGAAGCTGCTGCATCTCATACCAGCCACTGGGAGCGTCAACCAGCAACAGATAGTTGTCGAATTCCACGATCAGCACATGGAAGCCGGCACGAAGATCGGGGATGTCGTACACGCCTTCGGCGATCTGGCGAACTCCTGGCGCCGTTGTCTCTGCTTCCGTTGCGCTTGCCAGCTTCGGTTGCTTCGGGATCTCGATATCTTCCGGCACGGACCATAGCGGATGATCTCCGATATTGGTCTGGATATCGGTGTAGCGAATGTCCTTGAGCAAGCGGTCCGCCAGGTGCACGGTCACGTGGCTCGGATAGGCGCCAAGATTATCAACACGCACGTATCGGTCGTAGGTCCAGCGCACGGCTGCATCACCCAGCAGCGGCATATCCAGCAGGTACTCCACCTTGCGCAAACGTGCGCTCTTGATAGTGACCGTCAGGGTCTCCCCGGACGCCAGCGTGAACGACACAACATGCTCGCCTCCCCAGCCCAGATAACGCAGGGAGGGACTGTTGTACGCTTCGGTGAGAACCACGTGGGGCACCATGCGCGCGTAACGGCCGGCCTGCTCTTCCAGCCCCGGACCCGCGTCCCAGAACGCGCCCCGGTTGATGAGATCCAGAATCAACGTGGGTTGGCCCGCGTCGTAGATATAGCGGATATGCTCCACGGCGTCAGAATTCACCAGCATGTCGGACTCGTAGGCCAGCCGGCCATCGGTACTCATCACCAGCCACTCGGTAATCGGCACGGGTTCGTTAATATCGGGATGCAGGCCCTGCAAACGCACACTGAGGTCATAGGTGCCCTCGCCCTTCAGAGCGATGCCGCGCGCGCGATCCAGCACTTCCATGCCGCCGCTTTCTTCCAGCGCTTCGGCAACGGCTTTACGGGCCTTTCGGTAGTTGTCCAGGGTGATGGCGTCCTTGGCGAAAGCCTGCGGCGCGAGCGCCGCCAGCAGGATCACCAGCAAAATCATTCGATTACGGCAGATCACGGTTCTTCTCCCCTCCGGAAACCCTCGCGGTTCCCGCTGAGCCCCCATTTTTCCTCACAGAATCATCAGCATACAGCCCTTATCGATCAACAAAATGTGAAGTAGGTCAACCTGGCGGGAAACGCCGAAAGCGGCAGTCAGGGGTCAGCGAAAGGGATGGGCGCCCCAAGGCCCCGGAAAAGCGGCCAATACCGCCCCGGCAGGGTGCCATGTCGGCGGCCGTTTGGACCCTATAGACTACGGGTTCCCGTTTGACCATCAGTCAGGAGGGGGTCATGCAAAAACAGAAAATTCTCGGATTGTGGCTGGCTGGAGCCCTCACACTGCTTGCCGCCACGACTTCAGCCCAGACCACGACGAATACCGAGCCGTGGCGCACCGCATTGTCGGGAGTGCCGGGGGGTTTCGGCGCGCTGAGCCAGGCGGAACCGGCCGAAAAAGGCATATTCCTGCCCACCTTCGGCAACTGGTTTGATCTGGCAAATCCCGGCTGGGGCCTGGACATCCAACGGGTCGGGGATCTGTTGTTCGTGGTGTGGTTCATCTACCGGGCCGACGGCACGCCCATCTGGTACGTGGCGGTGGGCGAACTCACGGGCATGTCCTGGACCGGCACCATCGACGTGTTTTCCTGGAACGTGGGGACATCCACGGCAACGCCCACCAACGTGGGCACCATGACGATCACCTGGTCGGACGAGACAATGGCCGCCGTAACCTGGACGCTAAACGGTCAGCCCGGCGGTGCCGACATCGAGTTTGCCACCTTTGCCACCGGGCCGACGCTCGCCAACCTGACCGGGCATTACTTCCCGTTCTTTTTCCCGGGGTGGGGGTTTACGTTGCTGACCCAGGGCGATGTCACCGTCATGACGATCTACTTTTACCGCAACGGCGAGCCCATCTGGGCACAGGGCGTGGTCGGTACGCCGGGTTTCAGTTCGGAAATTCTCATGAACTATTTCTTCGCGCCGGACCTGTGTCCCGAATGCCTGTCGCGTAAGGGCGCCAAGGGCGCGCCCATCGTCGATGGTCTGGGTACCTTGTACGTGCAGTACAACCCGGGCGTGCCGACTGATGTCACCGTGCTCGTGGACGAGTTGTTTGCGGGCTCACCGGTCCCGAACACCTTCGCCGATATCGAGTTTGGCCCGAACTCTCTGGGCACCAGCAGTTCCATCACCAGCGCCTATCAGGACAATTTCGACCCGGACTATGGCGGCCTGCCTTCCCAGTTGCCCACTTGCGTGGAGATCAAATTCGACCCGGGGGCCTGGGAGGCCATGCCGATCAACACGGATGTTTTTTCCTCGCGCTTTTTCCGCAATGTGCCCACCAACGGGTATTTCGATGTGTATGACGACCCCGGCTGCACCTCCCGGTGGCAATTGATGGGCCCGGATCTGCAGATGCACAACGTCGGTCTGGCTGCCAGCTTCACCGGCGACAGTGGCGTGCAGCTTCGGGTCGGGGCCATGATCCTGGGGGTGTTCGACGACGGGGTGAATACCTGCGACGAGTGGTTCGGGCTGACTTTCTTCGGCAGCAAAGAAGCGGTCTTCGACGGTCAGATGCTCGAAAGCCTGGAAATCCACGGCACCGGCGCCACCCGGGGCGATGTATTTTTCTGCACCGACGGCTTGCGGGTTTACGTCCGGTTCGGGGTAACGAACGTCGATTTCACGAATCAGGAGTTCGTCATGGACCCCAACGCTCATTCCCAGCTCGAATTGGTTCTCCAATTCTGAGCTTGCCGGGCCCGGCCGTATCCCTGACGCCCCGCCCACCCGGGTGGGGCGTTTTGCCGTCTGCTTGCCGTATTCCTGAAACTTTTTCGCGGGTGGAGTGTACTGAGTATGTGTGGAGACTGGAGAAAGGGCACAGGCACGAGTAGCGATGAACCGCGAACCTGCGAGGGCGGACTCCCGGATAGTGGAACTGTCGGAAAGGCAATGGCTGCCCCGGCACGCCCGGGGAGATGCCGACGCTTTCCCGGAGCTGATGGCCGCCTACCGGGCGCCGGTATGGGGTTATCTGGTGCGGTGCGGGGTGAGTCCGCAACTGCGTGAGGACCTGTTCCAGGACATCTTCCTGAAGATTCATCAGTCGGCGCCCAGCTACCGGCCATCCTGGCCGTTACGCCCCTGGGTGTTCACGATTGCCGCCAACACCCTGCGCAACCACGTGCGGGATCAGAAACGCTTTCGGCAGTTTTTCACAACCGACGAACTCCCGGACCCGCCCGACCCGCTGCCCCGCGCCGAGGACATCGCGATAATTGCGGAGACAAAAGCCTGGCTGGATGACGCGATCATGCAATTGCCCTTTTCCCAGCGTGAAGTACTGGTGTTGGTAGCCCTCGAGAGCCTGCCACTGAAAGAGGTCGCCGCCATCCTCAGGGTTTCCCAGAACACGGTAAAGACGCGTCTGCGCCGGGCGCGGCTGAAACTTGCCGACATGCTTGCGGCGCACGAAGGGACGGAGCAAAGCCCCGGAGACTCCGATGACTGAACGCAAAAACGAAAATATGGAACGCATCGACAAGGCCCTGGAAGGTCTCCCGCGCCACGACGCGCCGGAACACCTGGTACAGGACACCCTGAAGCGCGTGCGCGAAGCACAAACCGCCGACCACGTGCCGAATCGTTTTCGCGATCGCAACTGGGCCACCGGCCTGGCCGCCGCGGTCGTGGTCGTTGCCGCGCTCGGCATCGGCTACAAACAGTTTGGTTCCTTTGACGACGTCATGTCGCCGGAATCCTATTTCGAAGCCTTTGAAGAAGACAAAACATCCTCGGTCCGCCTCCAGACACTGGAAGACAGCAAAACGATGAATGATCGTGACGGCACCTATCGCTTTACCGGTGGCGAAGATCGGGAGGCTTCGACGAAACAGCCTCAGATGGCTCAGTCCCATGAAACCGGCGCCGGGACAGCCGGCCAACTGAACCGCCAGCTCGCCGGGGACGAGTCACTGTTCGCCAACAACGAACTGGTCGTTACAGGCGCGCGCCTGGAAGACGATCTGGACGCCGAAGAAGGACAGGAAACGGGCCGGAGCAGCACAACTCACGCGGCACGCAGACCGGCGCACCCGGCTGCGGCGCCTACCACGCCCCCGGGCGATCAGAGCCGCCGCGGTGCCGAACAAAAAAAGATAACCGCAGGAACCGAGAGCGGCGATCGTTATCGTGACTTGCGGCCGGAACTTTTGCCCGATGCGCGCCTGCCGCGCGCAGACGAACCGGGCAAGACTGGCTTCGTCACCACCGAATCGGACCTCGGCGCCGCCAAACCCAAGAGCCGCTCCAACAAGACGCCGGCAGGGTTCAAAAAGGAAATGGAAGAGCGGGTGGCAACCATCGACGACCTGAGCAAAAACCTCGCCTACGCGGATAAAGTGGTGAATGGGCGGGAACCGTCAACTGGACCCGAAGCGGGAGACAAACTCGATGCCGGCGGTTTGATTGCAGACGGATATCTCCGTGCCTATGTGACGCAGGGTGATCGCCTCGCGGAACGCTTTCTCACGGAACTCCGCAGACTCGATGGGCTCGACTACCAGCCACCGACGGGTTACTGGGCGAACACCTACCTCCCGGGTGACCCGGTCATGCGCCGGCTCGAAGCCCAGTTGCGCACGCAGTATCCGGAAGCGTTGACCGCGACTTTCGAACGTACCGTGCAGCCCTTTGACGCGCCGCACAATGCCGCACTGGCAGTGTACCTGCACGCGACACAGATCGCGGTGGACGGGCCGTCACGGGTGCAGTTGCAGGTGGGATTGAAGGCGGCGGAACGCCAGGGCGGACACCGCCCGTCCATGAACGTGGCCGTCGTGCTGGATCTTCCCGAAACGGTGGATACCTTCACCGCCCAACAACTGCGTGCACTGCTGATGGCCCTGAACGAACAGCGCCAGACGGGCGACAGTTTCTCAGTCACGGTGGCGGGCGTGCCGGGAGGAACCGTTGTTCAGGCGAACGACTACCGGCACGGCACCGTGGTTTCTTTCATCGAACAACTGGCCAACGGCCAACTCGAAGGCGACACCCTGAATCTTGTTGACGCCTTCGATACGGCGGTGGATCGCCTGGCGGCGGATGACGATCCCAACGCAGTGCTGGGTTCCAGCCTGGTGGTGCTGGTGACCGCCGATGGCATCGAGCCCGAAACGCGGAGCAGCCTGGGGGTTCTGGTGCATCAGAGCGCCGTCGCCGGCATGCCCGTGAGCCTGGTCACGCTGGCGGGCGTGAACGGGTCGGATCTGGATGCCATCGCATTGGCCGGGCAGGGAAGGCTGCGTGCGCTCACCGTCCCGGCCGATGCCGCGCAACTCATCGATCACGAGCTGCATTCCGCCAGCCGCACCGTGGCGCGGGCCGTGCGTCTGCGAATTCAACTTGCCCCGGGAGTGCGTCTGGTGGATGTCATCGGGTCCTACCGGCTCGATGAGGCCTACGCCGAACGCGTGCGCGAAGCCGAAAAGAGCATCGACCGACGCCTGTCGCGCAACTGGGGAATCGAAACGGATCGCCGTGAAGACGAAGACGGCATCCAGATCGTCATTCCCGGCATGGCTGCGGGTGAAAGCCATGTGGTGTTGCTGGATGTGGTGGTGGACGGCCCCGGCCCCGTGGCCGACGTTCGGGTCCGCTACAAGGACCTGGTTCAGATGAGCAATGGGGTTGTCCGTGCCAGTCTGTCACTGGGCGACGCCGATACCGCGCGGCACGTGCAGGGCCCGCTGGAACGCAACGTGCTCAAGAACCTGGTGGCCCTGGAAACCGCCGAAGCCGCGCGTCGCGCCGGCCGTTACCTGGCGAACGGTGAAGCGGCAGCGGCCCGCGCCGAACTCACCAACGCCCTGGCCCTGATTGCCGGCCTGCGCGAGACCGTTGCGGGCTGGGAAAGTGATGCTGAATTACTGGCCGACGAGCAACGCCTGACCCGGTTCGTCAGTGAACTGGATGCCGGGCAGTACGACATGCTCGTGGCCGCGCTGGAATACGCGGCGTACAGGAAACTCCTGCCCGCCGCACTGAACGAGGACTAACTCATGAAAGCACTATGGTTATTGGCTGGCCTGCTGCTGGCCCAGGGAACGTCGGCCCAGGGATTGGCCGAGGAAACACTGTTACCCGCCGTGGACGATGGCGGAGAAGTGCGCGTGCCACTGTCGGTGTATCAGCAGATGTGGCAGTTGCTGCATGAGGACCCGCGACCCGCGCCGGCTTCCCACGCCGTCGGCACTTCCAGCATCCGCGTTGAGGTCATCGATCACGCGGACCGGTCTTCGGCGCGCATCAGTGTCACCCTGTCCATCCAGGTATTTGAAGACGAGTGGACGCTGGTGCCGGTGCTGCCGGCGGGTGCGGCCCTGCAATCGGCCACCGTGGACGGTCAACCCGTACAACTGGTGCAGACACCGGACGGTCTGGCCTGGAGCACGTCCAAATCGGGCCGCTACAACATGCAGTTGATATACGGCGTGGACGCACAACGTTCCGAGGCCGGATACGTATTGCCGCTGCCGGTGCCGGTCGCGGCGGCGACAGACCTGATCGTGGATTTTCCCGCCACGGGAGTGGATCTGGCCATCGTTCCGGGCATGAACATGCAGACAGTGGAACAGAACGGCCGCACCCTCGTCACCGCGAGCGTGCCCGCCACCAGCGGAATCCTCGTGTCCTGGCGGGTGCCGGCGCTGGAGGGCTACGCCATCTCCCGTGCACGTTACACGGGAAAACTCATCAATGAGGCAGTGATCTGGGAAGGCGAGTTGCAAGTGGAAGCCTTTAGCGGCGAACAACTCACCATCCCCTTGCTGCCCGTATCGGTGACGCTGGCCGATGTCCGGGTTGACGGCAGTGCTGCAACAGTACTGGAAAAAGACGGGCATTTTGCCACGGTGCTGCAGGGGCGCGGTTCACACACGGTGACCGTGCGCTTCCAGACACCCGTGATCCAGACCGACGGCCCACCGCGGGTGGATGTATCCATCCCCAAAGTTCCCGTGTCCCAGTTCGAACTGACGTTGCCGGGACGCAAGGAAGTCACCGTTTCACCAAATGCCAATGTCGTGACGACCGAAAAGGATGACACGACACAGGCGACCGTGTTCGTCCCCTTGACGGAGCTTGTTTCGCTGCACTGGGTGGACGCGGTGCCCGAGGATTTACGCACGGCAGCCCGGGCCAACGCCGTTCTGTATCACGCCGTTTATGCGGAAGAAGGCGTGTTGCATGTGGCCGGAACCGTCGTCTATGACATCACACACGGTGAAACCAACACGCTGATCCTGGAACTTCCGGCCCACGCCGAAGTAAACCGTATTATCGCGCCCAGCGGCGGCGTGTCCGACTGGACGGAGGCCGCCGGCGATAACGGTGCGCGCAAGACCATTACCGTGTTCCTGGACCGGGAGGTACGCGGGGAGTTCACGCTCAATATTTTCTATGAACAACTGCTGGGACCGGACACCACGGCCATCGATGTGCCGCTGCTGACCGGACGGGACCTGCACCGGCAGCGCGGCATGGTGGCGCTGTTGATCGGCAGCGAGTTGAGCCTGAATCCCACCGGGGAAGCCGACATCACCCGGGTGGGCGAGAACCAGTTGCCGGCTTTCATCCGCAACGCGTTGACCATGCGCGTGGCGCATACATATAAATACGTCAGCCCATCGCCGGTGCTCACGGTGGAAACCGTGGCGCCGGAACGGGCCCAGGGCAAGTTCGACGCCCAGGTGGACACGCTCGTTTCCATCGGCGAGGTCACCCTCAAGGGCGCAGCCAGCGTGGAGATCGACGTTAAATCCGGCGCGATCATGGCGCTGGATCTGCTGCTCCCGAAGAACCTGAACATCCTGGGGGTGACCGGGCCGTCCCTGCGCTCCCACGATGTGATCGAAGACGAGAACGGGCAGCGAATCGTCCTGGAGTTTACCCAGGAGATGACCGGTCAGTTCCGCATCGAAGTGAATTACGAACGGATCCTCACCGATGCGGACGCGGACCCGGTCGTTCCCACCCTGCACGTGGCTGGCGCCGAAGTGGAACACGGGCGCATCGCCATCGAAGCATTGACGGCGGTGGAGATACAGGCACTCATCGCGGAGCAACTCTCGGCGCTGGAGGTCAGCGAACTGCCGCAGCAGATGATCCTGAAGACCACCAACCCGATCCTGCTGGCCTTCAAATATGTGCAGACTACACCGCCCGCGCGACTGCAATTGCAGATCACCCGGCACGAGCAAATCGACGTGCAGGTCGCCGCGGTGGAACACGCAGCCTATACCACGCTTTTCACCCGGGACGGGTTGGCGGTGACGACGGCAACCCTTGCTGTGCGCAACAGCCGCCGGCAGTTCCTGCGCCTGCAGTTGCCTGCCGATTCGGACATCTGGTCGGTGTTCGTGGACGGCAAACCGGCCAAGCCCGCGCGTGCAAACGACGGCAAGACCGTGCTGATCCGGATGATCAACTCCGCCAATACATTCCCGGTGGAAATTGTCTACGCCACGCCGGTCGGGGCGTTGAGTTTTTTCGGTGCGGTCGATCTGCACCTGCCCCGGCCGGACATGGTGGTCACCTATACGCGCTGGGATCTGTTTCTCCCCCAGGGCCCCGACTACCGTGCGCCGGACTCCAACATGGATGTCATGCTCGACGGGCAACCCGTGTATCCACAAGTGGTGGCCAGGCAGGCGCTGGAGCGCACGGCTGACGCACTGGAGATGTACGGCCAGCCCCTGCGCATCAACGTGCCACAACGCGGCATCCATTTCGCGTTCGAGAAACTCTACGCCACCCAGACGCCGGAAGACCCGTACGTGCGAATTGGCTACACCTCGGCGTCCGGGTACCGGCTTGGTGAAACGCTGGGTCTGATCGGTATATTGTTGATGTGGGCCGGCATCTTCGCGCTGGGTTCAACGCGGTTCCGCGTGCCAAGGCAGGCGGCCTTTGCTGGAATCGGCGCCGGCGGCCTCATGGTCCTGACAGCGATCGGACCGCTGGGTGCACCGATCACCATGGTGGCGGTGGTTGCGCTGGTAGTGGCGACGGGCTTCGGTGTTTATCGCTCGCTGCCGCGCTTCCGTGCCTGGCAAGCCACCCGCGCGATAAGCTGACCCGACAAAACCGGGACCAGCCTAATTCGGTGACAGTATACTTATCTCTAAAAAGTGTACTGTCACCGACTCTTGCAGCCGCTGAAGACGGTTTCATCGGCCCGCATCAGGGAGGCGCTCTCTCCGTCCTTGTTCAAGGTGATGCCGATCCCGGAAAAACGCTCGCCCGTTTCCGAGGTCACTCGCGGCAGCGCATAGGTCTCGCCCTCAAGACTGACCACGGCCAGTGCATCGCTGCGCAGGAAC
>SMWH01000175.1 GCA_004357005.1 Gammaproteobacteria bacterium | reverse complement strand
CTCCACGGGATAGCGGAATACCACGTCACCGCGGGTGTCGCCGGCCTTCACGATCGATGCTACCTCGATGTGTCCGACCAGATCACCGGCCACATACAGTGAGTACAGATCGTTCGGCAGATCCTGAACGTGGACGGCAAACTCCACCGACTCGGCCCGCTGTTCAAGACGCGCGTAGCCGTGGGCTGCCGGGTAGATGCCCGTGTTCTCGAGGCCAACCTCGGTGACGTCGTTTTCACCGAAGGGCGGCGGATTCACATCATCGCCGTCACTGGGATCGTCGCCCTGAGCGGGCGCCACGGTGGTCAGATAGATCAGCCCCAGGCCGGTATCGGCGATGTCCAGTCGCATGCCCCGGGGGTCAAAGTCCAGCAGCAATTCATCGCCTTCGGCGGGGCTGCGGAATTCGATGGAACCGCGCGTGCCGCCAAGCTCGCTCTCGAACACTTCAAATTCGCCGACGGTTTCGTCGTCCACCAGGAGGTAGTAGCTGCCGAGCGGCAGGTCCTCAGTGATTACCAGGAACTCGGCACGGTCAGGTCGCATTTCGAATTCTGCGAAGCCAACGGCTTCCGGCGCCACACCGGTGTTGTCGAAGTAGATCTCGAACACCTCGGGGTCATCGCCATCGTCAGAAATGCCGCCGGAGCATTCGTCACCCGCGATCTGGGTAATGCGCACGAGATTCATGGGTCCGCCCGAGCCGACCTGCTCG
The DNA here is from genome assembly GCA_004357005.1 of Gammaproteobacteria bacterium. Taxonomy (GTDB): domain Bacteria; phylum Pseudomonadota; class Gammaproteobacteria; order SMWH01; family SMWH01; genus SMWH01. Next base: position 20,489 of record SMWH01000175.1, on the reverse strand, counting down.
TTGAAGCCGGAGCCGACCTGCTCGTCGAACTCCGCGTCCGCTTCGCCCGTGTTGCAGTCGCTGAACGACAAGGTGACGATGGCCCACGGCTCGAACTCGCCGCCGCCCTTTAGCAAGCCACCCACGATGCGCTGCATGGGTATGACGGCGGTGTCACCATCGATCCCGCCGATGCCGAAAGCCCAGAACCAGCTGCCTCCCCCATCGAAGCTGTACCAGTAGGCCAGGACCTGATTGGCATCATCTCCTTCGATGATTTCAAGGTTGAAACCCTGGCCGGGCGTTTCGGGATCGTACCAGGAGCCGGTGAACGCGCTGGTGATCGTGACGGCATGCGCGGACTGCAGTCCGAGCATGATCATCGCGAGCAGAGCGGGCGTCATCAGCCTCAATATCCGTTTTATCGTATTCATGGCAATAACCTCAGTTCGAGCGCACGCCAGTCGTTTGCGCCGCAGTTCAAGATTCAAAGTAATACAGTCCAATTCCTGCGCGTTTATATTCCTGTTCCGGATCGACTTGCGTGGGCCTGTCAGAAACCTGATAGAGAAAACGATCGGTGTCGTCAGCTACTTCCTGGAGAATCTCCCTGATGCGCTTGCGGATTTCCGGCAGGGCACTCGGGCGTATACGCAGGTTGTAGACGACGCGCTGGAACAGGGCTTCTTCCTGTTCCGGATCAAAGAAGTTCTTGTCGATGGTGGAGATCAGATCCGCGGTAGACATGCCGAGGATATCCAGTTTCTCCGCCTCGCTGGTGGTCGGGATGTAGTACGCCTTTTCGAGCTTCACCGTGTCGGTGCCGCTGATGGAAATGGCGCCTGCATTCCTGAGTTCGTCGAGAATCGCCCGGGGCGGAGTCTCGGCGCTGGCCGCGCGCACCAGGTCGTTGAAGGATGCACCGTCGCCCGTTTCTTCCAATGGAAGCTCGAGCGGGTGGCCCTCGGGATCGAGGAAACGCGAGTCATCCGTCCACGCCGTCAGCACCCTGGCAGCACGGTTGTACCGGTCCGCCTCCGCGGCTTCGTGCGGCGGCGGGTCCCGCATGACCTGGTCAACCTGCCGCCGGGTCAGGCCAGTAAGCACTGACACCCGCGACTTCGTTTGTTTACGCCCGGAGATACCGAACTCTTTCATCGCAACGTCCACGTACACCCATCTCGCAAAATCAGCGAAAGCCCCGTAGGACACACCCGCCCGGAGCAGAAATCGCACCAGAGGTCGAAGCATCCTGGTAATGGCGCCGGCCACAACGGAGTGGCGTGTCTGCTTCATTGACGCGGGGTCTCCCATCCTCTAGTTGGCACACCGTTTCCGGCGTGTCCATGGTCCATGTCACAGGGAATTTGGCAGCAAAACTGTGCACTAGCGCACAAATTCAATATATATGTGCTTTTTCGCACAGGAATGGGGGGGTGTCAAGACCGATGAAAGCCCGGGACATTGCCGTTTGTCGGGGAGTAGAATGGCTGCCCCGGGGGAGAAAACCGATGAAATACCTGATTTTCTGGCTGTATGGCGCCTTGTTGGTGGGCTGCGGCGCCCAGCAGGGGAGTTCGGGAGAATTCGAGTGCCGGGCCACCGACGGCGACGGCGTTCGATTCGTGGAACCGCTGGACGGCAGTACCGTGCCGGGCTCCTTCACGATAGTGATGAGCGCCGGGGATCTGGAAGTGCAACCGGCCGGGACCATGACCCCGGGTACCGGGCACATGCACATCCTGGTGGATGCGCCCCTTCTGGGTCCCGGCGAGGTCATCCCGGCCGACGAACAACATCATCATTACGGCGACGGTTCTTTGACCGCAGCCTTGGAACTGTCTCCCGGCGATCACACACTGGGGTTGCAGTTTGCCGACGGAGCCCATCGGGCCTATACCGGCGCGGGTTGCTCTGACGAGATCCGGGTCAGCGTGGAGGAAAGGGCTCGCCCGTAACCGGATCACGTTCCGGCGGCGGTTTCTGGTCACCGCGATTCAGCGCGGTTTTCACATGGTCCCGCCAGGCGTCGTTGATGTAGAGATAATCCCGGGAATAACCCTCCACCGCGAATCCCAGGCGGCGCAGCAGGCGGCCGCTGCGCTGGTTGGCAGGCTGGTAGTCCGCCTCGATCCGGTGCATCCCCCATTCCTCGAACATGAATGCGATGGCGCGGGTTGCTGCTTCCGACATGAAACCATGGCCCTCGTGTTCATGGTCCAGCCCGTAACCCATTCCCACGCCGCGCATGGGGCCCCGAACGATTCGGTCGAAGGTGAGACTGCCGATGAGCACTTCCGGCGTTTCTTTTATGAACAGCAACAGAGCAACACTGAGGCCTTGGTGGAACTGGTTCTGGGCCCGTCGCAAGCGCTCCGCTGCCGCTTCCACCTCCAGGGTTGGCAAGGGTCCGGCATCACGCAGGTGTTCGGCGTTGCGCGCCCGGTAGCTGGCCAGCGCCGGCGCCCAATCCGGGCCAGGGATGGCCAGAAAAATACGCTCGGTTTCAAGCAACAACGGGCTGTCGTACATGGGATCGGGGAGTTGTTCGAGCAATCTTAACCCGTCCGGGCCGCAATGTAGTTGCGGCTTTCCCGGTTCGGATGATCATGACGCTTCCCGGTCTCGATGTGATTGTGAGCCCGGGTTCGGATGATCATGACGCGTCCCGGCCTCGATGTGATTGTGAGCCTCCGTTGGTAGAATCCGCCCGCCCATGGGATACCGGATTACCAACCGCGACACCGGACACTGGTTCATCGCCGAACCCGGCGAAAGCGTGCTGACCGCGGCGCTGCGCAACGGTTACACCTTTCCCTACAGTTGCCGCAACGGAGCATGTGCCAGTTGCAAAGGCCTGGTGCTGGAGGGCGCCGTGAGCTATCCGGAGGGGCCTCCGCCGGCTCTGGGTCCGGAGGACGCGGCTGCCGGCCAGGCCCTGTTCTGTCAGGCGGTGCCGGAAACGGATCTGTGCGTGAGCGTGCGGGAAGTGGAGGCCGTGCGCGATATCCCTGTCCGGCGACTGCCCGCGCGGGTATCTTCCAGGGAAAAGCTCGCCCCCGACGTTATTCGCCTGGATCTGAAGCTGCCGGCCGGTAAGCGGATGCAATTCCTGGCCGGGCAATACGTGGATATTCTGCTGGGTGAGGGCCGGCGCCGGGCTTTTTCCATCGCCAACCCACCCCAGGATGACGCGCACCTGGAACTGCATGTTCGGCATGTGGAAGGCGGGGATTTCACCGAGTATGTGTTTCACGATCTCCAGGAACGTGCGCTCTTGCGTCTGGAGGGGCCGCTGGGGACCTTCTTCATTCGCGAGGCCTCGGAGCGGCCCATGATCATGATGGGCGGGGGCACGGGGTTCGCTCCCCTTAAGGCCATGGTTGAGTACCTGGCGCACGTGGGTGAAACGCGGCCCATCGATTTTTACTGGGGCGCGGCGGATGAACAAGGCCTTTATATGCGTGAATTGCCCGAGGCCTGGGCGCGCGACAGGGCCGAGCTGAGTTTTACGCCGGTACTGTCGGAACCGTCATCCGACTGGTCGGGCCGGCGGGGTCTGGTGCACGAGGCCGTGCTCGAAGATCATGCAAACCTGGCCGAGTACGATGTGTATATGAGTGGCCCCCCGGCCATGATCAATGTGGCGCGCCGCGATTTTCTCAAGCGCGGTTTGCCGGTCGAGCAGTTATATTACGATTCTTTTGATTTCTCGCCGGATACCAGGTTGAAAATCCTTAAAAAAAAGCGCGAGGAATGAAATCCTCAAGCTTTCCCTTCAGGTACCGGGACGCCGCGGGTCGTGCGTCGCTCAGTGAAATCGGCTTCCGGTTCCGCCGGGAAGGGTGGCGGGGTGACGGGTTCGCCTCGATGGGGCAGGGGTTCCGTTTCCTCGCCCCGTTCCAGCAACAGGGCGTTGCGGTAGCACAGCAAAGCCAGGGCGTTTTCGCCGTTTTCCTCCGCCAGCTCCGCCAACGCGACATAAGCAGCCGGGTATGGATGGAATCCGATGCTGCTCTCCAGGTAGTCTCGGGCTTTGCCCCAGAGTTTCGCCTGCAGGCATAACCTGCCGAGGGTCATCAACAGCAAGGGGTCTTCCGGGTGCTTTTGCAGCCAGGCTTCGGCGGCGGCCAGGCGTTTCTTGGGATCGTCACCGGGCAGGGCGCCATACAGTTCCAGGACCTCCTGATCCCAGTTCTTGTCGAGATAATCACGCAGACGACGTTCGGCCTTGGTACCGCTTCCAAGCGCCAGCGCGCGGCGACCGTAGGCGAGGATGACCTCACGTTCACGCAACAGGCTCTTGCCCGCTCGTTTGGCCAGACGTTCCAGGGTCCTGGCGTTCGTGGCCGCCTGCATCAGACCCGCGGAGGTTTCGGCCTCCAGCCGGGAATACTCCGTATCGCTCAACCCCGCGCTTTTGCGCAGCCGCGGCAACAGGGCGCGCACGGATTTCCACCGGCCCATTTGCCGATAGCATTCGGTGAGCAGTCGCAACACATGCGGCTGTCGAGGGTTGCGGCGGCGCAAACGCTTGAGTATTTCCTTGGCGCTCAGCCAGTCACCTTGTTCCATCAGGAGTTCCGCGCGGGTCACGGCGACCGCGGTGTCGCTGTGGCGGCTTTGGGCGGCCAGAGTCAGATAGCGGTCGCGACCCTCCACATCCCCCATGGCCTGGGCGGCGCGGGCAGCTGTGAGGTAGGCCGGTCCGGCGGCGGCGCCACGCTTGGCTGCATCGCTAAGTAGACGCTCCGCCTGTTTCCATTCACCTTCGGACAGTTCCAGCAGGCCTTGCTGCAGAGACTGTTGTGCGTTGAGGGACTTCTGTTCCGAAAGCCACTGGCCGGTGCGCCTGGGAATGCGCACCAGATACATGAGCAACCGAATCACGCCGTATCCCACGAGCAGAAGCATGGCGAAGACCAGCAGGCTGGCTTCAAGGCTCCAACCGCGGTAACGAATCAGAACGTAGCCGGGGTCATCAGCGAGTTCCGGCGCCAGCCAGCCGGCCAGCAACAGCACCAGCAGGATCGCCAGGACCCCGAAGACCACTCTCATGACCCGGGTCCCTTGCGTGTCACCGGGTTTGTGGCCTGACTCGCGGTCTGAGTCGTGGTCTTCAGCGTAGCCTGCGTCAGGGTCTGCCGGGCCGTGCGCAGTTGTCGCAGGGAAGCCGAAATGTCCGGAAGCATCGGTTCAATGATCACCGCCAGCATCTTGTCACTCTCGCGGAGTGCAGCTTCCACCGCTTCATCGTTCGTATCGAAGTAAGTCCGCAGCCAGCGCTGTGCCTCGCCCAGGGTATCGCGGTAGACCTGACTGCGGCGTTCCAGCAACGCAAGCCGGGCCGTTTCGAACTTGATCTGCAGGTTTTGCCGCATCAACCGCTCGTCGTCGGGAGTCAGCAGTGCTGCCATGTTCTTGTCGTGTTTTTGAACACGCACCAGCCGGCCGAGAGATCGGCCGAGATCATCCATGAGTTCAGCCCAGCGGCTTTCCTCATCCGCGGCTGAAGTCGAGGGATCATCGTTGATCGCACTTTGCCCGGACGACTTTTGTTCGGCGCCCGATTGCGTTTTTTCCGCGTCCCCGGCCCTGCGCAGGGGCAGGCTCACGGCCTGGTCGGCCAGCGTCCCCAGAATTGCAGCGGTCCCGGCGATGTCGGGGGCGGGGACCGCCGCAAGAGCCTGTATCTCGCGGGCCAGTGTTTCGCGCACCCGAACCATGAGTGGGTCGTTCATCGCGGCAAGCCGTTCATCGGCCAGACCCAGAGCCTCCAGCGCGGCAGTGGGATCCCGGCGAAGGCCCAACTCGTAGCCTGCGATTCGCATGAGGTGCTCCGTTTCTCCCAGCAGAAGCGTCGTGGCGTGATCCTGAACGCCGGCGTTCAACCGGTTAACGAGTTCGAAGCGCATCTGGCCAAGATCAGCTCGAAGATCCGAGAGTTCCGAGGCCATTTGTCGTGCCGTATTGCCCACGGCGTTGTTCAGATCATCGATACCCGCAAGGGACTGTGAAACCTGGCCGATCTCGGCCTCCAGGCCGGCCAGTTCCCGTGCCTGGGCAGTGGCCAGTTCGGATTGGGCATTGCGCGCATCGTTCAGTTGTCGCCATAACCAGCCCGCGGTTGCCGCGGTCGCAAGCGCGATGATCAGCGCGGTGACGGGCAACAGGCTGCTTTGGCCTGCCGTACGTGGCGCGGGGGCTCTTGCCCCTTTGTCGGCCCTGGATTTGTGGCCCTGGGATTTGTCACCCCGGGCTTTGTGGGCCTGGGGGTTTGCAGATGATTGAGTACTCACTTCCCGGTGCTCGCTCCTTGCCGGCTACTGGCCTATTTTGTCACGTAGTTCCAGCAGTGTGTCCACGACAGCATCGTCGGAGGGTGAAGTGGACGCCACGAGACCACTGAAACCGGCCGCCCGGGCCCGTTCCGCGACCCGCTCACTGGGCACCACCAACGGCAGCCCCAGCACCTTTTTCCGACGCTCCTTCCCCAGCAGGTGCAGCACGTTGTCCAGGATCTCGCCGCTGCTCACCGTGAGCGCGTGCACCGCGTCCGCATCCAGCGCCGACAGCGCCCCCGCCGGGGCGACCGCCGGGCGGTGGCGCCGATACACTTCCAGATAACTGACCTGCGCCCCGGTTTCCTCCAACCCCCGGGCGAGTCGTTCGCGCCCGCCCTCGCCGCGCACGATGAGTATCTGTTGATTCTCCACCGCGGCGCGGGGCAGGACGGAGAGCAAAGCTTCCGAGCCGCCGTGTGCCGGCGTCAGTACGCCCCTGCAACCCGCCTCGATCAGGGCATCCGCCGTGGTTTCGCCCACGGCGGCCAGGCGCACACCTTCCGGGATGGAAGCCAGTGCCGCGCCCGTATGTTGCACGGCGGCGGTACTCACGAAAATCGCCCAATCATCAACGGTCAGGTGGCCCAGGGCTTCTTGCGGTCGGGCCCGGGCAAGGGCTTCGATTTCGACACCGGGCAGATGAACGGGATGCCCCCCGGCGGCGCGGATGCCTTCGCACAGACCGAGGTGACGGCCGGTGGGTCGGGTGACGAGAACACCCCAGCCTTCAAGCGTGTGTGTCATCCTCCAACTCGTTTCTCAAGTTATGTCCCAGGTCATCTTCAAGGGCCTTGAGTATTTCTTGCGCTCCCTGGGCGAACAGAGAATCTGCAACCTGACCACCCAGGCGCACAGGATCGTCATTACTGCCCCCTGCCTTCAAAATGCGTTTCCCGTCCGGTGTCCCGAGCAGGGCGTTCAGTGAGAGACCCCCGTTTTCCAGTCGCGCGAGTCCTGCCAGGGGCACGGTGCAACTCGCCCCCAATTTTTTCCCGAGGGTGCGCTCGGCGATCAAGCAACGATGCGTACGCCCGTCATCCAGTGGCGCGATGAGTTCGAGGATCTTGCTGTCGGCGGCACGTGCCTGAACGCCCACCGCTCCCTGGCCGATCGCCGGCAGCATGGTTTCCACGTCCAGGGGTTCGCTGATGCGGCCCGACAGACCGAGGCGGTTGAGACCGGCGCAGGCCAGAATGATCGCGTCGAACTCGCCGTCGTCCAGTTTGCGCAAACGGGTGTCCACATTGCCCCGCAGATCGCTTATTTCCAGATCCGGGCGCAGTGCCGCCAGTTGGCAGCGTCGCCTGAGGCTCGAGGTCCCGATGCGGGCGCCGGCGCCCAGCGCGTCCAGGCGGTTCACTTGCCGACCGATAAAAGCGTCGCGAGGGTCTTCGCGCGCGAGCACCACGGGGATGTGGAGCCCTTCAGGCATTTCCGCGGGCACGTCTTTCATGGAATGCACGGCGATATCGGCGTCGCCGGACAGCATGGCGTTCTCCAGCTCCTTGACAAAAAGGCCCTTGCCACCGATCTGGGCCAGGGGTGTGTCCAGGAAGCGATCGCCTTTAGTCGTCATTGGGAAAAGTTCAACGCACAACCCGGGATGAAACGAACGCAATTTCTCCGCCACCATTTCACTCTGGCGGAGGGCCAGCGCGCTGCGGCGCGTTGCAATTCGCAAAATATCAGACACGTCGGTTCAGAGTTGCGTGATGATCTGGCGCAGAGCCGCCAGGTTGCGGCGGCTCACTTCCAGTCTGCGGTCGGTGCCGCGCAGTCGAACCAGCGCGCGATCAGCGGAGTCTTTTTCCAGCCCCGCAAGCCGATCACGCGCGACCAGCGCGTTGCGATGAATTCGTACGAAACGATCGCTGAACTCATGTTCCAGGGATTTGAGCGATTCCTCGATGAGGACCTCACCTTCCTCATGACAAACGGTGACGTATTTGTGTTCAGCGAGGAAGTAAACGATGTTCTTGATCGGAATCAGTTGCAGGTTACCGCGCACACGCGCGCAGATGTGACGCCGGCCGGGAGGGTCACCCACCTGAGCATGCAGTTCTGCCAGCCGCGCGGCGTTGAGCCGACGCGCTTTTTCGAGCGCCACCGCGAGACGCTCCTGGCGGATGGGTTTCATCAGGTAATCCACCGCGCTGGCGTCAAAGGCCGCCAGAGCGTGGTCGTCATAGGCGGTACAGAACACGATTGCCGGAGGATCTTCCAGGGTCTGGATATGACGGGCGGTCTCAAGTCCATCCATGACCGGCATGCGGATATCCAGCAGCACCACGTCCGGGCGCAAGCTTTCGGCGAGGCGCAGGCCTTCTTCACCGTCGCCGGCCTCGCCCACGGCCTCGTGATTCAGCTTGTCCGAAACCAGGCGGCGCAGTCGATCCCGCGCCAGTGGTTCGTCGTCAACGATCAGAACTCTCATTCTCTGGGACATTCTTTGGAGTACGTTCCGGACGCCTCACGGGAAACTTCAGCATAACCTGATAGCGATCTTCGTGCCGCTCAGCGTGCATGTCTGCACGGCCACCAAAGGCGTGCCGCAGGCGCTCACGGATGTTGTCCACGGCCATCCGGTTGCCTTCCGCCCCGGAATAAACAGTATCGGGCCGGACAGGGTTGTCGATGCTGAGATGGATGTCATTACCTTTGCGGAATGCTCTGATGGAAACCGTGCCACCTTTGGCCAGTTGCTGGATGCCATGATAGATGGCGTTTTCCACCAGCGGCTGAACGATCAAGGGTGGTATGCGCGATTCTGTCGGGACATCATCCCCGATATCCCACTCCACCTGAAGACGCTCACCCAGGCGCAGTTTTTCAATTCTTATGTATCTGCGGGTCATGTCCAATTCCGTTTCCAGGCTGATGAATCCCCCGGGCGCGCTGAGCGCCGCGCGAAACAGATCAGACAGGTCTTCGATCGCGTCTTCCGCGGTTTCCGGGTGGTCGCGGATCAGGCTGGCGATGGTGTTCATGGAATTGAACAGGAAATGTGGCCGAATACGTGCCTGCAACGCCTGAAGTTGGGCCTCGGCGCGGGCTTCGATGTTGCGTCGCCACTGCGCCTGTACGTAGAGGTATCGCAATGCCGCCGCACCGACCAGCCCCGCGATGACCAGGTTGGATGCCATGAATTGCGCATAGCCCTGGTCCGGCACCGTGAGTCCCAGGTTGCGGACATGATCGAGCCAGAAAGCAACGTGACCGGCGAGTCCCGTCACGATCAGCAGGATCAGAAAACTCGCGAGCAGTGCGCGCGCCAGCGGCAGTTCGTTGAGTTTCAGGCGCAGCCAGCACAACAAGCCCATGGTGACGATGGCAATCCACTGAACAAACACGCTGTTGACCGATAATCGCCGCCAGCGGTCCATGTCGTCCGCATAGGGCGAAAAAGCGATGACTACCACGACGAGTTCCGCGACCACCATGGCTACAAAGGCGACACGGAAGTCACAGAAATCCGGCAGCAATCCCGGTTCAGTTTCCCGCGTTTGGTTGGTTTCGGTCATTGCTGCATGCATTCAGGCGAGGCGTGATCGCAGCCATACGCCGATGTCCTGTATCTCCTCGGGACATATGGCGTGTGGCATGGGGTATTCCTTCCAGCTCGGATTGAAACCTTCGCGTGCCAAAAAATCGAAACTCATTTTTCCCATCTGCATCGGGACAACGGGGTCCAGCGTTCCGTGCGCCATGAAAACAGGTGTGGTCCGATTGGCGTCGGTGGCTTCCGCCTGGAGCGTGTCCGCCAGCGGCAGATAGCTGGACAGGGCCATGATTCCCGCCAGTGTTTGCGGAAACCGCAATCCGGCCTGGAGCGCGACGGCACCGCCCTGGGAGAAACCCGCTAGCACGATCCGGGAAAAGGGGATGCCGCGCTCGTGTTCCCGGTTTATCAGACCGGCCACGTGTTGCGCGGAATCCCGGATGCCGTCGTCGTCTTCCTGGCGTTCCAGTTCGAAACCAGTGATGTCGTACCACGCACGCATCCTCATGCCCTGATTGATGGTGACAGATCGTTCCGGCGCGTGGGGAAAGACGAAGCGAACAGGAATCGTTTCGGGGAGCCGAAGTTCAGGAACGATGGGTTCAAAGTCAAAACCGTCGGCACCCAGGCCGTGGAGCCAGACAACAGAGGCGGTGGGGTTGGGCTGGGTCTCAATCTCGAGACTATCGAGTACCTCCATGTTTACCAATCCCGCAGCATGCGTTCGGTAGCCTGGTCGTAAGGTCTGGCTACCAGCCCACTTTGTGTTGCGGTGATGATGAAACGGGCACCGTCGCCCATTGGCATGTAGGTGGCGCTGCCGTAGACAGCGTCTATCCAGGGTATCCAGCGCGGGTGATTGTAAAATAGCTGCCAAAAGTCCACCGTGGGCCGGTTCTGCAATGGATATACTGACCGCCGCTCGCCGCGTTCCTCGTCGATGTCGCTGTAACGGCCGGCGATACGCTCGAGCCGGACCAGGGAATCCATGCCGGCGAGTACGGCGGGCCCCTCCCATTTCAAAAAGCGCGCATCCAGCTGCCATTCGTCGCCCTGGATGAGGAACTGCATCGGCTCGTTAGCCCCGGGCGTTGAGAGTACGGCGGTGTATTCGCGCGGGCCGATCTGCTGGAATGCGATATCCGCAATGGGCTGCTCACCGGTCAGACGTTGGTAAGTGTACAGATGCACTGCCACGGATCCGGTGCCAAACGCGGCTACGAGCAGCAAAGCACCCAGCCCGGATCGTGCCAGCCCACTCACCAGACGCCGCTGCCGGCAGCGGCTGATCCCCGACACCAGCAGCATCAGGGCCACAAGGCCAACACCCGCCGCCGCATAGCTCACCCAATCCATGGCTCGCAAGTATACTAGGGGCCCCTGTCCGGGAAGATATGCATGTCAACTCGCCTCGCCGCCATCCCGTTTCTGCTGCTTTTGCTTGGCGCCTGTGGGCAGAAAGGCGATCTCTATCTGCGCGATGACGCTGCAGCCCCGTCATCCGGGCAGGAAACAGTTGCCCAGGACCAGGAACAGGGCGAAGAACAGCAGGAAGACGAAGAATGACGGGAAGGCCCATGGAGCGGGTGCCTGAACCGGAACTGATGGACACGCCCGAGCAGGCGCGGGCCTATGCCGAAGCAGACTTCGAAGAACCCCATTCCCGGTTTGTCGTCGAATTTCGTTCGCTGTTTCCAGGTGCGGTAGACGGCGCGGTTCTGGATCTTGGTTGTGGTCCGGCGGACATCACGATCCGTTTTGCCAGGGCATTTCCCGACATGCAGCTTCTTGGTTTCGACGCCGGGCCCAACATGCTGGCCCTGGGTCGCGAAGCTGTCGATGCTGCGGACCTGGCATCGAGAATTCAGTTGGTGCACGGACATCTTCCGGAAGACGATCCCCCCAGATGTCCCTATGACACCATTATCTCCAACAGTCTCCTGCATCATGTGGACGACCCCATGTCTCTATGGGAAGCGGTTAACCGCTATGGCACAACTGGAACGCGCCTGTTCATCATGGATTTGCGGCGTCCTGACACCGGGGAAGACGTGCAGGCCATGGTGGACAACTATGCTGGTGATGAGCCTGAAATCCTGAAAGAAGACTTTGGCGATTCGCTGCATGCGGCGTATCGCACAGAGGAAATCAAGTCGCAGCTTCAGCGTGCCGGACTCGCCGGCCTGAACATTTCGGAGCCCACCGACCGGCACCTGATCGTTTCCGGAGTGCTGAGATGAAACTCCGTTTTTGCAAGATGCATGGTCTCGGTAACGATTTTGTCGTCGTCAACGGCCTTGACGATCCGATGGAGTTGGAGTGGGAGCAGATTCGGCGTCTCGCTGATCGGCGCCTGGGTGTGGGCTGCGATCAACTGCTGATTGTGACACGCAGCAATGGCTCCGATGCGGATTTCGCGTACCGTATTTACAACGCCGACGGCGGGGAAGTCGAACAGTGCGGTAACGGTGCGCGCTGCGTGGCGTTGTTCCTCCGGGATCGGGGGCTGGTTGATGGTGGCACGATCAGCATTGACACGGCGGCAGGAATCCTGGAGATGGGCTGGGAGGATGACGGCCGTATCCGGGTGAACATGGGAGAGCCGGTATTCGAACCGGCACGGATCCCTTTTCAGACAGATCGTCGGGCTGTGGACTACGAACTCGAGGTCAACCAACGCATCCAGAAAATTGGAGTCGTGTCCATCGGTAACCCGCATGCGGTATTGCGTGTTGATGACATCGCTTCTGCTCCGGTTGACACTCTGGGCTCAGCCATCGAATGGCATCCGCGCTTTCCGAACCGCGTCAATGTAGGGTTCATGCAGGTAGACAGTCCTTCATCCATTCGCCTGCGTGTTTATGAACGTGGTACCGGTGAAACACTGGCGTGCGGATCTGGTGCCTGTGCCGCTGTCGCCGTGGGCCATGAGCAGGGTCTGCTGGATTCGCGCGTCGCCGTGCGCCTGCCTGGCGGAGAACTTGTGATAAGCTGGCTGGGAAAAGGCAACCCGATCTGGATGACCGGACCCGCTGTAAGGGTTTATGAAGGTGAGATCGAGCTGTGACCGAAAAAGAAAATCCCGCGAAAAACGTTTCTACGCAACCGGATGAAGAGTCGGTAGCCGACTTTCTCCGGTCCAATCCCGATTTCTTTGAGAAGCACCCGGATATCCTGGAATCCATCCAGATTCCACATGATAGCGGCGATGCCGCGTCATTGATTGAGTATCAGGTCCGCCTGCTTCGGGAACAGAATCACCAGTTGCGGCGCAAGTTGCAGGGTCTGGTCAATGTTGCGCGTCAGAATGAAGATCTGGTTCAGAAACTTTACGAGTTTTCCTTGTCCATCATGGATGCGGGTGACTTGCAGGCGCTCGTACAAATAATTGACGAGGGTCTGCAAAGGGACTTTGAAGCCGACGCAGTCAGCGTTACGTTGTTCACCGAGCAGATTCCGGAGAATCTCGGCAAGAACGTTCGCGCCGTAAAAAGGGATGATGAGAGTCTGGAACCGTTCAAGGCATTTCTCGCCGAGCCCAACGCGATGTGCGGTCGTTTCCAGCCGAAGAAGCTGGAGGTCTTGTTCGGGTCGCGCGGTGAAAAGGTCGAGTCTGCCGCCCTGATCCCGCTGGGCGAGAGTTGTGAATACGGTATGTTGGCTATCGGCAGTTTCGAACCCGATAAATTCAACCCCGGAATGGATACCAGCTTCCTGAAACTCATGGGGCAGCTGTTCAGCCGGGCGTTTTCGCGTTATCTCCATTCCGTGCCGGGCAGGCACGCGCAGGGCGAGGAATAGTCCTCGCGGGGCTGTGGACGCCTCCCGCAACAAACAGACCGCCGGTTTCCTCGACTATCTGGAATCTGTACGGCGTTATTCGCCGCACACCCGCAACGCCTACGCGCGTGATCTCAAACAACTGGAACAGTTCTGTGATGCCCAGAGCGTCGACGGCTGGGATCAGCTCAGCCCGGATTCCGCCCGGGGCTTTGTCGCGCAGTTGCATCGCAAGGGACTGGGGGCCCGCAGTATCCATCGCAGCCTGTCCGCTGCCCGCAGCTTCTACCGTTTCCTGGTGCAGCAGGGTGAAGCCCGCTTCAATCCCTTCGACGGAGTCCGCGCACCCAGGGCGGGTAAGCCCCTGCCACGGGCGTTGGACGTGGACCAGGCGACCCGACTCATGCAGGTTCCCGGGCAGAAACCGTTGGCGCTGCGTGACCGGGCCATGCTGGAACTGTTCTATTCCTCGGGCCTGCGACTGGCGGAACTGGCGGGCCTGAAAATCGAGGATGTGGATCTGGCGGACCGGACGGTGCGGGTAACCGGCAAAGGCTCACGTCAGCGTGTCGTACCCGTTGGGCGGTTTGCCTGTGAGGCGCTGACCGCCTGGCTGGAACAGCGCCCGGAGCCCGCGGACGGAAACCGCGGCGTGTTCCTGAGTCAGCGGGGCACGCCTCTGGCGACGCGGAGCATTCAGGCGCGGGTAAGTTGGTGGGCCCGGCGTCTGGGTTTGTCCCAGCGGGTCCACCCGCACATGCTGCGCCATTCATTCGCCACCCACCTGCTCGAATCCAGCGGCGATCTGCGTGCCGTCCAGGAGCTGTTGGGGCACGCGGATATCAGCACGACACAGATCTATACTCACCTGGATTTCCAGCATCTGGCCAAGGTATACGACAAGGCCCATCCCAGGGCCCGTAAACGAAAAGACTGAAACAGGGCCGAGGGGTCTTGTAAGCAGAGGCTTCGCCCCCATCTAGCATTTTCACCGCTGAGGATCCCCCCGATGGAAGACTTTCACGCCACCACCATACTTTCGGTACGTCGCGATGGAAAGCTGGCCATGGGTGGCGACGGCCAGGTGACCGTCGGCAACACCATCATGAAGGGCACCGCCCGTAAAATCCGGCGATTGTTCCATGACCAGGTGTTGGCGGGATTCGCCGGCGCCACCGCCGATGCCTTTACCCTGTTCGAGCGCTTTGAGGGCAAGCTGGAAAAGCACTCGGGGCATCTCCTGCGCTCGGCCGTCGAGTTGACCAAGGACTGGCGCACCGATCGTGTGTTGCGACGTCTCGATGCATTGCTGTGCGTTGCCGACAAGGAAATCTCCCTGGTAATTTCCGGCAGCGGAGACGTGATTGAACCGGAGCACGGCGTCGTCGCTATCGGTTCCGGTGGATCGTTCGCCCTGGCGGCGGCGCGGGCACTGGGAGAGAATACGCAGCTGGACGCAAAGGAAATCGTGGAACGGGCCCTGGGAATTGCCGCGGACATCTGCATCTATACTAATCATAACTTCACCATCGAAGAGTTGTAACCGAAGCCACGACTGCAGGACCCACCATGTCGGAAATGACCCCAAGGGAAATCGTCCAGGAACTGGACAAGCACATCATCGGTCAGGATGACGCCAAACGGGCGGTGGCGATCGCCCTGCGCAATCGCTGGCGTCGTATGCAACTGGGTGAGGAACTCAGAGCCGAGATCACGCCCAAGAACATCCTTATGATCGGGCCCACCGGCGTGGGCAAGACCGAGATCGCCCGGCGTCTGGCGAAGCTGGCCAACGCGCCCTTCGTCAAGGTCGACGCGACGAAGTTCACTGAGGTGGGTTACGTGGGCCGGGACGTGGAATCCATCGTGCGGGACCTGGTGGACGTGGCAGTCAAGATTACGCGCGAGGAAGCCATCAAAAAGGTCCGCTACCGTGCGCGGGAGAATGCCGAAGAACGCATTGTCGAAATCCTGCTGCCGCGCCGACAGGCGGCGGTGGGTTTTGCCAACGAACCCGCGTCTGCAACCGAAGACGACGGTACGCGCCAGAAACTGCGCGCGCAACTTCAGGAAGGCAAGCTTGACGAACGTGAAGTGGAAATCGAAATCGCCACGAGCATGGGTGTGGAAATCATGGCGCCCCCGGGCATGGAGGAGATGACAAGTCAGTTGCAGAGCATGTTTTCGAATATGGCCGGGCAACGCAAACGCCGGCGCAAACTCAAGATCCGCGATGCCCTCAAGCTGCTGCAGGAAGAAGAAGCCGGCAAGCTTATCAACGACGAGGAGATCAAACAGGAGGGGCTGCGAATGGCGGAGCAGAACGGTATCGTGTTCATCGACGAGCTGGACAAGGTGGCCAGACACGGCGAAACCGTCGGCGCGGACGTGTCACGGGAAGGCGTGCAGCGAGACTTGTTGCCGTTGGTGGAAGGCTGCACGGTGACCACCAAGCACGGCATGGTGCGCAGCGATCACATTTTGTTTATCGCCTCGGGTGCCTTTCACCTGTCCAAGCCCTCGGATCTGATTCCTGAACTCCAGGGTCGTTTGCCGATTCGCGTGGAACTCAACGCGTTGACGGTGCAGGACTTTGTTCGAATCCTGACGGAACCGGATTGTTCGCTGACCGAGCAGTACCAGGCCCTGATGCAGACTGAAGGCGTCAAACTGTCTTTCACGGAAGACGGTGTGCGACGTCTTGCCGAGGTGGCTTGGGAAGTAAACGAGAACACCGAGAACATCGGCGCCCGGCGCCTGCACACGGTGATCGAACGACTGGTGGAAACGATTTCCTATGAAGCCCCCGATCGTTCCGGGCTGGAAGTGCTGGTCGACAAGCAATATGTCAATGAACACCTGGAAGCTCTGGTCAAGGACCAGGATCTTTCCCGCTACATCCTTTAAGAGGGGGGACAGTTAGCTCATTTCCAGACGGAAAAACGGGGAATAGCTGCCTGATTTCTGGCGGGAAACCGAGGCGGTTTGACTTCCCTGGCCGAAAATAGGTAACTGTCCCCCCTTTCTAATGAGGGAACTGTCCCCATCTCCATGCCGCATCCCACAGAAATCAAGCTGCGCCGCAAATCCGGGACTTTGGAAATAGCGTTCGACGACGGCCAGCGTTTCTCGCTGGCGGCCGAATACCTGCGCGTCCATTCCCCCTCCGCCGAAGTGATGGGCCACGGACCGGGGCAGCATGTGCTGCAGTCCGGGAAACGCGATGTGGGCATCGCCAATCTGGAGCCCATCGGCAACTATGGGTTGTTACTGCATTTCGACGACGGCCACAACACGGGCATCTATACCTGGAAAACCCTGTACGATCTGGGATCCAATTTCGAGCACTACTGGAGCGAGTATTTGAAGGCGCTGGAAGCGGCGGGCAAAAGCCGTACTCCGCCTGCCTCTGATGCACAAGGGACATGGCCGCCCAAACCGACAAACACTCCAACGAAAAAGCCGACGAACTGACGGATTTCGGTTACAGCCGCGTACCCGAAGCAGAGAAAGCTCGATTGGTGCGCGAGGTGTTTGATTCCGTCGCGGATCGTTACGACCTGATGAACGATCTCATGTCCTTCGGGATCCATCGCTTGTGGAAAAAGCACCTCGTCAGAAGCAGTGGCGTACGCCCTGGTGCGCAGGTGCTGGATCTGGCTGGTGGTACGGGTGATATCGCGAGACTGTTGCGCAAGCAAACGGGCCGGGAAGGATCCGTTGTTCTGGGTGACATCAATAACGCGATGCTCAGGCGTGGACGTGCGCGACTCGAAGACAACGGCGTGATCGACGGCCTCGAGTACGTGCAATGTGACGCCGAACAACTGCCTTTTCCCGATGGCGGTTTTGACTTGATCACCATCGGCTTTGGTCTGCGGAACGTAACCCATAAGGAAACCGCGCTGCGCAGCATGTACCGAACGCTGAAGCCTGGCGGTCGTTTGCTCGTGCTGGAGTTCTCGAAGCTGCAGATTGCACCGTTGCGCCCGCTTTATGATCTGTATTCATTCAAGGTGTTGCCACGCCTGGGAAGGGCTGTGGCCAGAGACCCGGAAAGTTACCAGTATCTGGCCGAATCCATCCGCAAGCAGCCGGATCAGGACGAGTTGAAGACCATGTTCGAACAGGCGGGTTTTGAACGCTGCAGTTACCAAAACCTCAGCGGCGGAGTGGTGGCGATTCACAGCGGGTACCGGATATGAATGTCGGTATCGGGCCGCCGCCGGCACGGCTACCGGGTTTTCTGCGCGACATCATGGAGGCCGCCAGCAACCGGTTGCTGGAGTTGGATCCGGATGTGCGACGTGACCTTGGCGATCTCGAGGGCCATGTGTTCCGCGTCCGTCTGACCGGTCCGGACATCGAGTTCTTGATCGCGCCCACAGCGGATGGCTTGAGTTTTCCCGACGAGCACGAAGGTGAGGTATCCACCACACTCAAGGGTTCGCCCTTTGCGCTCTTCAGTCTGTCTGTCGGCAGCAGTGGGAACGGTGCGCCCGTAGGTCGCGTGGAAATCGCCGGAGATGTGGAAGCTGGCAGACGCTTCGCCGAAATCCTGAAACGGCTGGATCCAGACTGGGAAGAACCACTGTCGATGATGGTGGGGGATGTGGCGGCCCACGAGATTGGTCGATTCATGCGCGGGGGCTTGTCCTGGGCGCGGGATGTGAGCGGACGCATGGCGGAAAACATGGCGCGTTATGTCACGGATGAGCGTCGTGATGTTGTGAGTGGTTCGGAACTGGCGGGTTTTCTCGACGATGTGGACCAGTTGCGCGACGACGTGGACCGGTTGGAAGCGCGCATGCGCCGGCTCGCCGGGAAAAGCAGGGCCGCAGGGAGCTGAACATGCCCATCGCCCAGGCAGCCCGTTTGCTCAATATCAACCGTATCCTCACCCGCTACGGACTCGATGAGATCACCCAGGTGACCGGCGCGAGTTGGGCGGGGGCACTCATGCGCCTGCTGGCCCCGCGTCCGCGCCGGGTAGAGGAACTCGCCCGGGGCGAACGCATCCGTCTGGCTCTGGAGGAACTGGGACCGATCTTCGTCAAGTTCGGTCAGATCCTCTCCACGCGTCGTGACGTTATTCCGGAAGACATCGCCGACGAGCTTACAAAGCTCCAGGACCAGGTGGCGCCGTTTCCGGGGGAACAGGCCCAGGCCATGATCGAGGAGGCTTACGGCCAGACCGTGGAAGAAGTTTTTGCCGAGTTCAGCGTGGAACCCCTGGCATCGGCGTCCGTCGCGCAGGTGCATGCGGCACGTCTCAAAGATGGCACCGAAGTGGTGGTCAAGGTCTTGCGTCCGGGTGTGCGCGAGCAGATCGAGCGGGACATCTATCTTCTGTACGGTCTGGCGCAGCTGGCGGAACGCTATCTCGACAAGAGTGACAACATCAGGCCGGTCGAGATCGTGGAAGAGATCGAGAAAACCATACTTGCCGAACTGGATCTGAAGCGTGAAGGCGCCAACGCTTCGCTACTGCGCAAAAACTTCGCTGGTTCATCCATGCTCTATGTGCCGGAGGTGTTCTGGGATTACACCAACGAGAGCACCCTGGTGCTGGAGCGTGTGAGCGGGGTCCCCGTTGATGACGTGACGACATTGCGTGCCGCAAAAGTCAACATGCAACGCCTGGCGGAGACCAGTGTCGAGATCTTCTACACGCAGGTATTCCGGGATAACTTTTTCCATGCGGACATGCACCCCGGGAACATACTCGTCGATATTTCCGACCCGGAGTATCCGAAGTTCATTGCGCTGGATTTCGGCATCGTCGGCACTCTCTCACCGCTGGATCAACGATACGTGGCGGAAAACTTCCTCGCGTTTTTCAACCGGGATTACAAACGCGTCGCGGAGCTGCATGTGGATGCGGGCTGGGTGCCGCCGGATACGCGCATCGATGAGCTGGAAGCCGAGGTCCGTACTGTTTGTGAACCGATGTTGTCACGCAAGCTCGGAGAGATCTCCTTTGGCGAGTTGCTGGCGCAACTGTTCCGTGCCGCACAGAAGTTCGATCTGCGCGTGCAACCGCAACTGATGCTGTTGCAGAAAACCCTGCTCAACATCGAAGGATTGGGGCGCCAACTCCATCCGCAACTGGATATCTGGCAGACGGCCCAGCGGGTGCTGGAAAAAGTGATGAAGGACAAGACCGGGCCTTCCGCGGCCTGGCGCGATCTCAAGCAACGTTTCCCCCTGTGGGTGGAGAAAGCGCCTGAGATCCCGGGACTGGTCTATGACGTGCTGCACCGGGCCTCAGAAGGCCGGCTGCGCGTCCGGCTGGATCCGGCCGAGTTGAAAAAACTCGACCGCCGGGCGGACAGGCGCCACCGCCAGCACATATTGTCCGTGCTCGGTGGCGCGTTGCTGATCGGTGCTGCCGTGGTCTTCTCTCAGCAGGAACCGAACCCCACGGCGGCAAGCTGGTTGGGGGGTCTGATGGCCGCAAGTGGTCTGGGCGCTGTGTTCGCCGCCTGGCGCAAACGCTGACAAGGTTTTCCCGTGCCCTTCGGCCCGGGTGGGTGGCCCGGCCGCCGGGCTATACTGGCCCGCCACAGGTGAAGACACCATGATTTCCCTTATCATTCTTTCCATCGCATCGGCCGTCTTTTGCCACTGGCAGGCCGGACGCCGCGGCGCCGATCGCGTGTACTGGGGGCTAATGGGCGTCTTTTTCGGTCCCCTGGCCATTCCAGTCCTGTTAATCCGACACCGCTAGTCGCGGCCTGACCTGGGCCGCTATCACGGATTCGTTCCTGTGAAAGTCACGAAGCATTCTCCCAAGGACAGCGAATTTCTGGCGCGGCGCAAACGGCTGGCCAGGCCGGGGTTCTGGATCTGTCTGGCTGGGGTGTTCGCGTTCCTGGGTTTGGGCG
>SMWH01000174.1 GCA_004357005.1 Gammaproteobacteria bacterium | reverse complement strand
TATGACACGACGCCAGGCTCCCAGCGGCCGTCGCTGGACCCGGTGATCATTATCGAACGCTAGTCTTTTCGTGATCTCAGCGCGGCATCGCAGGCCTGGCGCACCCAGGCCTGCAGTTCCTCAGGGTCTTCCAGCGCTTCCGCGGGCGCCTGGTAGTAGGACAGCGCGATTTCCCTGCCCTCGCGCAGGTAACAAAACGGCGCCAGGCCTTGCGCCTCGAACGCGGCCCGGTTCATTTCATCGGTTTTCAGATACAGGGCGTCATCCACCACGATGCCGAACATGACCTCGTCCCGGAACAACCCCACTCCGCCGAACATGAAACGCCAGCGCAGACCCTCCACCGGACCCAGTTGATCCAGAAGATAGTCCAGGAACTCGCTGGCGCGCGCGTTCGTCATTCCCGACGATACAACAGCACCAGCATGCCGGCAGTGGCGGTGCCTGCAAAGAGATGCTTCAGGGTGTGACCACTGGCCAGACCGAACACCCTCAGAATCTCCGGATCATAGAACTCAAAAATTTTCGCCAGGGCATACAGCGTACCCATGGCAACCAGCGCGAGGAACAGATCCCTGGAGCGGTCATACATGAACACCATGAGCAGGATCAGCACCGGTGACAGGAACTGCACGAGCGCGTAAGGGCGCAGATCCCCGGCGCCCGCCTGTTCGGTCAGCGCCCACCAGGCCACACTGGCTGCCCCCAGCGCAAGCAAGGGCATGAGCAGAATGCGCGCGGCCCGGACACTGATCAACTCTCCGCCGATGATGCTCAGCAACGCCATGAACCCGATCGACATGGGTAAGCGATCCCAGACCAGCGTCACGTTATCCGGCGCCCAGTGATAGTACCCGGAGCCCAGTGCGGTCAGCGCAACGCCCGCGAAAAAAGCCAGGTAATTCGGCAACAATGCACCCGTTGCTCTGCGGCCCTCGCGAGTGAGCACGAACACCAGACCCCACACCCCGACGACGAGGAAAACCACGTTGGAAAGCACGTTGGCGGCATGCGGAATCCCCGCCAGCCCGCGCGCGTCGGCGAAATCATGGTAGCCCGGCCATTGGGGAACAGGCTCAACAAGCAACATGACGCCCGCAACCGCGATGGCGGCAACGGCCAGAATGATCAGCACCCGTCCCGGGGATTCAGTGACCACGCGGCGCCGTCTTTGCAGGAAGACCGGCCGCCGATGCCAGTGAACAGATATCCACCATCATGCGCAACTCAGGGCTGTCGTTCGTAGATTCCTTCGAACAGACAGTCCCAGTTCTCGCCGTCCGTGGACATTTCGTAGTACACCAGCATTTTGTCCGGTTGCGAGAAATCCACCGTGCTGCGCACGGAACCCATCGGGTTCTTCCCTTCCAGGATCAACACATCGCCGTCGAAGTGCCCGCGAAAAACCTCAGGCGGTGATCCCATACAATCGAACCAGTGATGAACGTATTCCTCGCGCTCGGGATCCCAGGTATACACCGCGTGTCCACTGAAAGTTTCGACTCCGTCTCGTTCCTGCCGGTAGTCACCGGTCACGACAAAACCATTCGCCACCACGCGGGCCTCGCTGTAACCGATGGCTTCACCGCCCTCGGGGTCCCAGGGCGATGGCTTCATGATCTCCCTGCCCCGCCAGGAGCCGACCAGCTTTTCCAGCTTGCGATGCGCCGCCGTGGGCCGCGGTTTTTCGACCGTCGTCATTGATCTTTAGCCCCGCCGTTCCATGCTGCCCCGTCGCCACATTGTACTGCGATAGATGAGATAGCCTGCCAGCAGCAGCAGCGCAACTCCAGCCCACCAGGTTACAGGGAGTATCTTGGGAGTCGTATTGATGGCCAGGTGCAGCATCAAAGTCAGCGACAATATTCCACCGGTGCCATTGAACAACCAGGTAAACAACACCGCAAGGCTCGTCGTGAACACCACGTAGAACAGGGTGCCTGCCAGGGGATCACCCGAGTACAGACCGATGACGAAGAGAGGAAAGTGCCACACACCCCAGACGGCCCCGAGGATAATGGTGGCCACCAGTGGGCTGTAACGAGCTTGCAGCTCGGGCAGCATGTAGCCGCGCCATCCCGGCTCTTCGCCCACGCACACCACAAAATAAGTAAACAAAGCCGCGCGAACCACAAACGGCGCCCACTCAGCGACTTCAGCGCCCAGCAGCGGCGGGTCCGGCAACTGACTTCCGAAAATAATGGCGGCGCCGATTCCCATGGTGTAGACAAGCGCCGGAAGCAAAAGGGCCACCATCCACCAGTACGGCTTTACCCGGATACGCGTAATCGAGTTGAGATACTTCGAACGGCTGGATCGCGCCGTTGCGAAAACGAATCCGGCCAGGGCGGCGCTGATCAGGGCGCCGGCCACACCCACCAGACTCAGTCCCGCCGGTTCGGCCGATGCAGCCAGGGCCAGAGTCGGCCCATCGCCGGCCATCAGACTCCAGATGTCCAGACCGATGACGATTGCCGCTACAAAGACGAAGGCCGTCCACCAACTGCGGGTGAAATCGTTCTCGTTCCAGCCGCGGCGCAACCGGTCCAGCAATACGGCCGCCATCCCTGGTCCGATCCCGGCCCCGGTGAAGATCTTGATCAGCGTCCAGTCGTCACCCGCAACCGTTGGAATAGAGAACCAGACCGACCAGGTGATCAGAAAACACAGCAGGACATACGCGGTCACCGGATAGCTGTCGGCAAATCGCCGTAACGCGTCCATCATCCCCCTCCTCCGGTTCCGGGCCTGGCTCCAGCCTAACTCCAGGCCCTGTCGTCCACTATACCGTGTTGCCTGGCCGGCAAATCGACCTCGGCGTAGATGCTCCGGCCGAGCGGCCCGACCCGCGTGAAACGCTCCGACATGCAAAAACACCGGTGGACCCGGAAATCCGGTGATAACAAGGTGAAGTAACGTTTCAGTTCCCGGGCGGAATACTCTTTCCAGTGGTGAGCGTAAGTCGGCCGCTTGAGCACCTGCTCCACCGCTACGCCTCCTCCGCCACCGCTCAGAAAACGCAATCCACCGCGAACACGAGTCTTCCAGAAATAGTAGTTGGGCGTGGTTACCACGATGCGGCCACCGGGCGAGAGCACCCGGTAAACCGATTGCCAGAAAGCGATCGGGTTGAAGGCAAGGTGTTCCAGAACTTCGCAGAACAGCACAACATCGATGCTTCCTTCTCCCAGTTCGGCCAGGGCGTTAGCGTCGCTCAGGTCACCATGCCCGTACAACTGAATTCCGTTGGCCCGGGCCAGGGAACGCAACCCCGCCTGCTTCAGCGTTGACTCGAAATCCGCCGCCGTGACCTGATAACCCGCCCGGGCATAGAGCACCGACTGGTGCAACCAGTGAGCACCAATATCCAGCACCCGCGGCCCTCGCTCCGGGGACCAGGCTTGAGAAAAAAGACTAAAGGTCTGAAGAAAACGCCGCCAGTGGCGAGCCAGATACTCGTCGTCTGTGTCCCCATGACCGGCAAACAGGTCACGGTATTCGTCGAGACTGGAGGGAGGAGGCGCGGGCATTGCGCGGCGGATTGCTCAGATCCGGAACAGCAACCAGCTCACGTAAACGATCAGGGCGATCACGATGACGATGATGACGGGCAGCACCTTCTGGGCCGTTTTCACCATGCTCTCACCGCGGTTCTGTAGGGACTCGGCGCGATCCTGCAGCGTCGCGGCCTTGTCATATTGCTGCTGAACGAGCTGGTACTGCTCTTTCTGGATCTGCAGTGCAACCGCCTGGCGCTCGACCATGAGCTTCTGGTTCTCGGTCAGTTCCCCCAGCAGTTTGATGATCTGTTCGCGTTGTTCGGCATCACCCATGTAGGTGATGATAACGGCTCAAAGCCATCGTGTCTGCTCACGGCTCGCGAAGCGCGTCCATCGAAACAAATGGACCCGCAGGCGCAGCCCGCGGAAAAAAAGGACCGCTTGCGGGCCCCTCAAATAAAGAACCGGCCCGCAAGCGGGCCCCTCAACAAAGAACCGGCCCGCAAGCGGGCCGGTAGCAAGCCATTATCCGGCAAGCGGATCAGTAGCGAGGCCGGCGGGCCGGGCGTTCGCCACGCGGCTTGGCCTGGTTCACCTTGATGTTGCGACCCTTCAACTCGGTATCGTTCAGGCCCTTGATGGCCTCATCAGCTTCAGCATTGTTCGGCATTTCGACAAAGCCGAAACCCTTGGACTGCCCGGAGAACTTGTCGGTGATCAACTGAACGTTGGCCACTTCACCAAAGGCGGCAAACGCCTCACGCAGATCGTCTTCGGTAGCACTATAGGGCAGATTTCCAACATAAATATTCATCAATTACATTCCAAAAAGTGTTGTCGGCTGTGAACCGTCCTCGACCCAACACGCAATCGGGAACGGCAACATGCCTTTCGGCAATCCCTAAGGGTTTTTCGGCCTCAGGTGCCCGCCTGACCCCAGAGGGACGCGCAGCGCCATCGACGATCAAGGTAGGTGCCAGCGAGTGAACAAAAATTGACCACTCCGGCAAAAAAACCGAGGCCGTACACAAAGCTGTACCACCTCGCGAATCAACCTACGGCGTTGATTTGAGCAAGTCAATAGCCCGGTTTTTGGGCCATGTTCTTTGACCTGTCCGGGAAGCTTAGCGGGGGTCTTTATAGACCGTCCCGCCTTTCATCACGAAGCTCACGTCCTCCAGCAGCCTGATGTTCCGCAGGGGGTCCCCGTCCACCGCGATCAGGTCCGCCAGCCGTCCCTGGGTAATCACGCCCCGGTCTTCCTTGCCCAGAACTTCCGCCGCGTAAGAGGTGGCGCCGCGGATCGCTTCGATGGGCGACATTCCGTATTTGACCCTGACCGCGAACTCCCTGGCGTTGTCGCCATGGGGATAAACGCCGGCATCCGTGCCAAAAGCGATCTTGACGCCTTCCTTCATGGCCAACTGGAAACTGTTGGCCACCATGAGCGACATGGCGTCCCATTTTTGCTTGATCAGCGGCGGGAGCGTGCTGGTATCCACGGCCCCGGGCTCTTCCAGGTACAGATTCGGGATGAGCCAGGTACCGTGCTTTTTCATGAGCCGGACCGCTTCCGGCGTCAAAATAGAACCGTGCTCGATGGAGCGCACGCCGGCCCGGGTGGCAGCCATGATCCCCTCGGTTCCGTGAGCATGGGCGGCCACGTAGATGCCATGCCGGGCGGCCTCTTCCACGATGGCACGCATCTCCTCGTCCGTGTACTGCTGGGCGCCCATCTGTTCCTCGAAGGAAATCACGCCGGCGGTGGCGCAGATCTTGATGACCTGGGCGCCGTGCTTGATCTGGTAGCGCACGGATTTGACGACTTCGTCCACGCCATCGGCCACACCGTACTCGGGAGCTTCGGGCAGGATCCCCGGCGCAAAACCGGTGATCTCGCAATGCCCGCCGGTGATGCTCAGGGCGTGCCCACAGGGAATCACCCGGGGTCCTTCCACCATGCCCGCCTCGATGCCCCGCGCCAGCGCCACGTCCGGAAAATCCCGGATCGACCACAAGTCCCGCACGGTCGTGAATCCCGCCAACAGTGTGGCTTTCGCGTTACGCGCGCCACGCAATGACCAGTCAGCGGCGGTTTGCCGCACCTGCTGGATCTCCCAACCCGGCTCCAGGTCCCAGACCAGGTGCGTGTGCAGGTC
>SMWH01000173.1 GCA_004357005.1 Gammaproteobacteria bacterium | reverse complement strand
GGCCTAGATCGGCATAACGAAATGCAAGCGATCCGTAACCACTGTCGAAGTAGTCGGTGACGCGAGTATTCCATTCGATGGCTTCATCGTCCTTGCCCTGGATGCTCAGCACGCGGGCAAGCTGCAGCATGGCGGCAGCGTACAAACGATCGAGTTCCAGTGCCTGGCGAATCTGGTCTTCGGCCTCGCGGATCCTGTTTTCCCGGCGCAGGTAAATGGAGTAGGAAATGTGCGCTATCGAATTAGTCGGATCGATTTCAACCGTTTTTTTGAACGCGGCTTCCATTTCGCGTTCCATGTCGAGGTCACCGCGGCCCATCCACAGCGTACGGCGCAAACAGATCCCTTTTGTCCAATTGTAGTCAGCGGATGTTTCCCCGGGATCGTTTATAAGCTCTTCGGCTTTCTCCAGGGATGCATTGCATGCTTCGAGTACCGCATCGATCGCCGGATCATCGTCTCCCCTGAACGCGAAAAGGAAGTACAACCCCCGCTGCAGATGGGCCTCCGCATAGCCCGGGTCCAGTTCGATGGCGCGATCGACCAGTTCCACGGCCCGCTCCCAACCCCCGGCTTCGTACGACAACATCAGCATGTCGTGGGCTTCAGCGTTGTCGGTGGGAGGCGTCTGCAACCGCTGCTCCTCATCACCAAGAATCTGAACTTTCATGGCCTCGGCGACCGCGTGGGCAATTTCGGATTGAATGGAAAATATGTCATCCAGTTCGCGGTCGTAGGACTCCGACCACAGGTTGGAACCGTCAGTACGGGTCAGCGACAGCGAGATCCGGACCCGGTTGGCCACCTTTTGCACGCTGCCGGTGATGACGTTGGCGACAAGGAGTTTTTCCCGAATCTCATCCAGATCGAACTCACGATCCTGGAAGTAATTGGCCGACGTGGGTGGCGTTACCCGGAATCCCTGAATGTGACCCAGCACATTGATCAACTCGCCCCACAGCCCGGCGGAAAAATATTCGTTCTCCTCGCTGAGATTGACCAGGGGCAGGACCGCCACCGAATTGGGCAGGACCATTTCACCCTGCGGCGCACGGCTGCCAAGCGTTTGCCAGCCAAACCCGGCCACAATGCCGATCGCAGCCAACGTAGAGACCGCGAGTATGGCGTGGTCCGCTTTGCTCAGTGACAGGTCAGCATCACCACGCGCTTCCTGTTCCGATGACGGCGTGCGTTCGATGCCGCGCAGCGTGATGTCGTACTTCCAGCCGATGACGAAGGCAATCGGGAAACAGGCGACAGCGATATAGAGAAGGTAGCGAATGTTTTCTTCCGGGATACCCCAGCCCGGAAACAGCACATCGGCGATCTGCATGAGCAGCCATGCGGCCACGACATAAATGGATATGGTCAGGAAGACCCGACGGCGTTTCAATTCCGCAAAAAAATGTTCCATCGACCAGCTCTCCCCACAAGAACCGCAAAACCAGGCCATCAATTATGGCATGCGGGTTGGGAACACACAGGAAAGACAACCGCCATGGCGGTTCTGGACAGCGCATTCAAGCAGTGACAGGCGCTTTGTCGGAGCCGCCCATCCGGCAATAGCACACGGATGCCGAGCTGTGGCACTATGAGCCTGCTTCAAAACCAAGGGTCTGTTCGACCGGGGGGTCAAGATGGCTACCTACGCACACTGGCTGCTGCGCATCGCCGTGGCGAGCGTTTTCCTGTTTCACGGTTACGGAAAGGTCATGGACGTCGGGGCATTCGCCGGGATGATGGGGTTTTCCGTCACCGTGGCCTGGCTGGTAACACTGGCTGAGCTGGGCGGCGGCGTTCTGATTCTCGTCGGCGGCGTCATGAAAGATGGCGACGGTCCACTCGGCGGCAGCCTGGCCACCCGTGCCGGCGCTGCCATGATGGCAATCGTCGCGTTGGGCGCCATCGTGCTGGCGCACTGGCCACAATGGAGCTTCGTACCGTCGGAATCCCATCCCATGGGCGGGATGGAGTTTCAGGTCACCTTGCTGCTGATATCGCTGTACTTCCTGATCGTCGGCAACAGTAAGAACTGAGCGCTTGGCGCCTGGCACCAGGCGCTGATGGACGCGGGTTTGGAACTTTGAGCGCCCGGCAACACCTTGCCGCGGCGCTCAAGTCCATGGGTGTGGCCCGTGGATGTGGCCCGGTGGCGGTGGCCCGATACCTCAGAAGCGATCCAGCGCAAAAGCGCTGATATCGTGCCGGGTCTTTCCATCAATCGCCAGCTCGGCGAGGATTTCACCGACGACACCGGCGAACTTGAAGCCGTGTCCTGAAAAACCCGCCGCGACCAACACCTGGGAGTGACTGGGATGCCGGCCGATGGCGAAATGCCCATCCGGGGTACTGGTATACATGCAGGTGATTGAGCGCTGGTGATCGTTGCCCACCGCCGAAACGTATCGGGTCAGGTAACGTTCCATTTCCGAGACCTCCTCCGTGGCGATAGTTCGTTCGATGTCATCGGCGGTACAGGTTGTCCGCTGGTGGGTATGAAAAGCCACTTTGACGCTGTCGGCACCGGGCGCGAGCGGGAATCCGTAGAAAATGATCCCGTCATCCACCTCCCAGATCCAGATCGGACAAACATCCGGCGCGAACCACTCCGGGTGAGCGGGCCGAAACCAGTGCATGACCAGACGTTCCACTTTCAGCGGGACGGGGACGGTGAGTTCTTTCAGAAAGCTCTCCGACCACGCCCCGGCCGTGATGATCAGCTGCGCTGCCTCATAGCTGTCACGGCCCGTCACCACCCGGACCCCGCCCCCATCGGAAATCTCAACGCGCAAGACAGCTTCCGAGAAGCGCAGATCGGCACCCTGACGGGCAGCGCATTCCAGATACGTTTTGATCGCAAGCTCCGGATCCAGATAACCCACGACGTTTTCGAGAACACCGACATGTTCTTTTTCCGGCTGGAACAGGGGGTAACGCCGCTTCAATTCCGGGTACTCGAGCACCGCGACGGGCAGATCGTATTCCCTCGCCGCCGCCAGGGTGTCGCGCACCACACCGCTTTCCGGCGTGCCCATGAACAGGCCGCCGGTAATCGTGAGTATCGACCGGTTGCTTTCCTGCTCGAGCCGGTCCCACAGCTCGTACGCCCGTTTGAGCAGCGGAATATAAAAAGCGCCCTCCATATAGGCCTGGCGGATCATCCGCGACTGGCCGTGGCTCGAACCCCGATCGTGTGCCGCTTCGAACTGCTCCAGACCCAACACGGATTTTCCACGCGACGCCAACTGGTAAGCGGTGGCGCTGCCCATGGCGCCGAGCCCGACAATGATTGCGTCATAACTCATCGGCATCCGGGCTGGGAATCAAAAAGGTTTGTGGAACGAAGGGCCATGATTCCGTCTCATGCTACGCGAGGCCGCGAACCCGTGCCGGGAGAGCTCTGATTGAGCCGGGTCGTGCGGGGACCGACGCATCGTGTACGCGCCGGGCGGCGAGCCTACAATACCCGACCGGCCTCCCATGCCGGGCGGCTTCAGAGTTGAGAGTTATGCCAGAAAACAAGCCAGAACCCGCCGTCGGCTTCGTGCAGCGCGCCCTTGGCGTGTTCGGATACAGTCGCCGCGCGCTGCATCTTGTGTGGACAACCAGCAGAGCGCTTACGCTGACGCTCGCGCTCCTGACGCTGGTCGCGGGAGTCCTGCCGGCCCTGATCGCCTACATCGGACAATTGATCGTGGACGGTGTGGTGGCGGCGATGACATCGACCTCACCCGATACGCGCCGAGTACTGTGGTTGGTTGGGCTGGAAGCCATCGTCGTCACCTCGGTTACAGCCAGTCAGCGTGGAATATCGGTGAGCCAGTCGTTGCTGCGCGCACTTCTCGGCCAACGCGTCAATGTAATGATCCTCGAGAAGGCGCTCACCCTGCAGCTTGCCAACTTCGAAGACTCGGAGTTCTACGACAAGTTGACACAAGCAAGACGCGAGGCATCGAGTCGACCGCTCAGCCTTGTCACTCGTACATTCGGGCTCGTGCAAAACGCGATATCCCTGACCAGCTACGCCGTGTTGTTGTATACGTTTTCTCCCTGGGCCGTCGTAATTCTAATAGGCGCCGGGCTGCCTTCGTTTTTTGCCGAAGCGAAATTCTCCGGTGACGCTTTCAGACTGTTTCGTTGGCGCTCACCGGAGACCCGCATGCAAATGTACCTGGAAACCGTCATCGCCAGAGAGGACGGCGTCAAGGAAGTCAAGCTTTTCCAACTCGGCCCGCGGCTTCTGCAGCGTTATCGCGATATTTTCAGCAAGCTATTCATCGAGGACCGTCGCCTGACACTGCGGCGCGACAGCTGGGGCTTTGTGCTCGGACTGTTATCAACGGCAGCCTTTTATGGCGCCTATGTGTGGATCGTAATAACGACCATCAGTGGCGCAATAACGCTTGGCGCGATGACGATGTACCTGGTGCTGTTCAGACAGGGACAGACGGCTGTCGCCGCAAGTTTATCGGCGATCAGCGGTATGTATGAGGACAACCTCTATCTGTCCAATTTGTACGACTATCTGGGACAACCAGTACCGGCGCGCACCGGTGAAGCAAAACACGGACCGCACCCCGAGCGTGGCCTCGAATTCAAGGACGTATCATTCAATTACCCTGGCTCCAAGGTCAAAACGCTGACCAGCATCAGCTTCCAAATTCGTCCCGGAGAGAGTTTTGCGCTGGTCGGCGAGAACGGATCGGGGAAGACGACACTGATCAAACTGCTCACCAGGCTTTACGATCCGACAGAGGGTCACATCATGCTCGATGGGCTGGACTTGCAGGACTGGGACGTCGAAGCGCTGCGTCAGCGCATTGGCGTGATTTTTCAGGACTTTGGCCGTTATCAGTTCACTGTTGGCGAAAACATCGGTGCGGGGGATGTCCGGTATATCGACGACGCTGAGCGTTGGGCGAAGGCAGCCAAAACAGGCATGGCGGCGCCGTTCATCGAGGAAATGGCCGATGGCTACGAAACACAACTCGGTCGTTGGTTCAAAGGCGGTCGTGAACTGTCAAGCGGGCAATGGCAGAAAATTGCCTTGTCGCGGGCGTTCATGCGCAGCGATGCGGACATACTGGTACTCGACGAACCAACCGCAGCGATGGATGCGCTGTCGGAGGCGGCAATATTCGATCATTTTCGGTCACAAAGCCATAACAAAATGACGATTCTGATCTCGCATCGCTTTTCAACGGTCCGTGCCGCTGACCAGATCATCGTCATTCACCACGGCGAAATCCTGGAACGAGGAACCCACGAAAGCCTGCTCGCGATGAACGGGCAATACGCGCACCTGTTCAAGCTTCAAGCCAGAGGTTACCAATAGAACACCACGGCG
>SMWH01000172.1 GCA_004357005.1 Gammaproteobacteria bacterium | reverse complement strand
GCGGCGTTCTGGACGTTGTCGAACACCAATGCTCCTTCGGCAAAACGGTCAATGTGCGGGGACGTTCCACGGTCATAACCGTAAATGCCCAGCGATTCCGCGCGCAGGGCGTCAAAACTGATGACGATGACGTTCATGCCCCTGGCATCAGGCAAGTCGACGCCGCTTCCTGTCGGCCGTTCCGAGCAGGATGCAAGCATGGCCGCCAGCAACGCCGCCAGGACCGATCTCAACACAATGGGCATGTCCTTATCGCGTCCTTATCGCGCTTGGGCGCCGCGCTTTTCCCTGAAAAAATCCCTGAGCATCTCGCCGCTCTGTTTGGCGAGCACGCCACCCTCGACAAGCAGACGGTGATTGTGCTGGGGCGACAGCAGGGTATCAAACATGCTTCCAGCCGCGCCGGTTTTCGGATCATCGGCTCCATAAACCACGCGCTCCAGTCGCGCATGAATCATGGCGCCGGAACACATGACACAGGGCTCAAGGGTTACGTACAAGGTGGCGCCCGGCAGCCGATAGTTTCCGGCCTTTCCGCACGCGTCACGCAACGCGATCACCTCAGCGTGAGCCGACGGATCGTTAGCGCCGATCGGATGGTTGTGACCTTCTCCCACGATCTCGCCGTCCATAACGACCACCGCGCCTACCGGAACCTCCCCGGATGTACGTGCGCGCTCAGCGAGTTCCAGCGCGCGGCGCATGTACTTCCCGTCCACGTCCCTGTGTTCGACCACCCGGCGCTACTCCCATTCCACGGTGGCCGGCGGTTTGCCGGAGATGTCGTAAGTCACCCTCGACACACCCTTTA
Source organism: Gammaproteobacteria bacterium (assembly GCA_004357005.1). GTDB lineage: Bacteria > Pseudomonadota > Gammaproteobacteria > SMWH01 > SMWH01 > SMWH01. The sequence goes on along the minus strand of SMWH01000172.1, from coordinate 5,550 downwards.
CTTCGTTCATGATGCGCCGCGCCACCTGATCGAGAAAATCGTAAGGCAAGCGCGCCCAGCTGGCGGTCATGAAGTCCACGGTTTCCACCGCACGCAAGGCAATCACGTACGCATAGATCCGCGCGTCACCGGCGACTCCCACTGACTTCACCGGGAGAAACACCGCGAAGGCCTGGCTCACCTTGTCGTAAAGTCCGTGCTCGCGCATTTCCGAGATATATATGTGATCGGCCTGGCGCAGCAGATCGGCGTATTCCTTGCGCACTTCACCCAGGATCCGCACACCCAGACCCGGCCCCGGGAAGGGATGCCGGTACACCAGTTCGTGGGCCAGACCCAGCTCCTCACCGATGCGGCGCACCTCGTCCTTGAACAGCTCCCGCAGGGGCTCGATGAGTTTCAGATGCATGCGTTCCGGCAATCCGCCCACGTTGTGATGGGACTTGATCACGTGGGCCTTGCCCGTTTTCGCCCCGGCCGATTCGATCACGTCGGGATAGATCGTGCCCTGGGCCAGCCAACGGGCGTTTTCCAGCTTGCCGGCTTCTTCCTGGAAAATATCGATGAACAGCTTGCCGATGATCTTGCGCTTGTCTTCCGGGTCTTCCACCCCCGCCAGAGCCGCCATGAAACGGTCCTGGGCGTTGACGCGAATCACGCGAACGCCCATGTGTTCGGCCATGGTGTCCATGACCTGATCGCCTTCGTGCAGCCGCAGCAATCCCGTATCCACGAAAATCGCCGTGAGCTGGTCCCCGATGGCCCGGTGCAGCAGGGCCGCGACCACCGATGAATCCACGCCGCCGGACAGCCCCAGTATTACCTGTTCCTGCCCGACCAGGTCACGCACCTGCGCGATACTGTCTTCGATGATATTCCCGGGAGTCCAGAGGGTTTCACAACCACAGATGTCAACGACGAAACGCTCGAGGATGCGGCCACCCTGGGTGGTGTGAGTTACTTCGGGATGAAACTGTACCCCGTAAAAACGACGGGACTCATCGGCAATGGCTGCCAGCGGGGCTGAGTCAGTGCTGGCGATGGAGTGAAAGCCTTTGGGCAAAGCCGTGACCTTGTCTCCATGACTCATCCACACATCCAGCTGTGGCACATTTTCCGTGATTTCATCTTGAATCCCGCGGAGCAATTCGGATTCGCCGGACACCCGGACGCGCGCGTATCCGAATTCCCGCTTGGCCGATGGCGCGACATCACCGCCCAGCTGTGCCGCCATGGCCTGCATGCCATAGCAGATGCCCAGCACCGGGACACCCGCGTCGAACACATAGTCGGGCGCCTTTGGCGTGCCCTCGCCTGTTACGGATTCCGGCCCTCCTGACAAAATAATCCCCGCCGGCGCGAAGGCCCGCAGGTCTTCCCCGGGAGCGTCAAAGGGATGGATCTCGCAGTAAACACCGATCTCACGAATCCGGCGTGCGATGAGCTGCGTGTACTGCGCCCCGAAATCGAGAATCAGAATCCGGGACGTGTGAATATTGGGCGTCGAGTCAACGGCTGCGTGCGTCATCAGTCGACCCGGTAATTGGGTGGCTCCTTGGTGATCGCGACGTCATGCACGTGGCCCTCTCTGACACCCGCGGCGGTAATGCGCACGAACCGGGTTTTTTCGTGCATTGCCTTCATGTCCTTGCAACCCAGATAACCCATGCTAGCGCGCAGGCCCCCCATGAGTTGGTGAATGACGCCGGTCAACGGTCCCTTGTAGGGAACACGCCCCTCGATACCTTCCGGTACCAACTTGTCGGCGTCCGCGGTGCGATCCTGAAAGTAGCGATCGCTGGAGCCTTTCTGCATGGCCCCCAGCGAACCCATGCCCCGATAGGATTTGTAGGAACGTCCCTGGAACAACTCGACCTCGCCGGGCGCTTCTTCGGTCCCGGCAAAAAGACTGCCGATCATCACGCTGTCTGCCCCGGCAGCGACGGCCTTGGCCAGGTCGCCGGAAAAACGAATGCCGCCATCGGCAATCAGCGGCACACCCGTTCCCTTGAGACCCTTTGAGACCTCGGCGACCGCACTGATCTGCGGAACACCGACTCCGGCAATTATGCGCGTCGTGCAGATGGACCCTGGCCCGACACCCACCTTGACGCCGTCCACCCCTGCCTTGAGCAGGTCCCTGGCCGCGTCACCGGTAACGATGTTGCCGGCAATCACCGCCACATCCTGGGTTTTCTTGATGAACTTCACCGTGTCGATCACGCCCTGGGAGTGACCATGCGCCGTGTCCACCACGACCACGTCAACCCCGGCCCTGACCAGCGCTTCCACGCGTTCTTCCGTATCGGAACTCAGGGTTCCCACGGCCGCGGCCACCCGCAACTGTTCGTGTTGATCTTTTGAGGCGTTGGGAAAATCGCGGGACTTCTGGATGTCCTTGACGGTGATCAGCCCCTTGAGTTCGAAGTCGCCGTTAACCACGAGGATCTTTTCGATGCGGTGCTTGTGCAAAAGCCCGAGCACGTCGTCCTGGCTCGCGCCCTCCTGGACCGTTATGAGCCGATCCTTGGACGTCATGATGTTCATCACCGGGTCGTCCAACCGCGTTTCGAAACGCAGGTCCCGGCTGGTGACAATCCCCACCAGTTCCTTGCCGTCCACCACCGGCACGCCGGAGATATCGTTGGCCCGGGTCAGCTCCATCACTTCCTTGATGCTGGTAGTGCCTGAAACCGTAATGGGATCCCGGATAATGCCGCTTTCGTATTTCTTGACGCCACGCACCTGACGCGCCTGCTCCACCGGCGACATGTTCTTGTGCATGACGCCGATGCCGCCTTCCTGGGCCATGGCAATCGCCAACCTGGTCTCGGTAACCGTGTCCATCGCCGCCGACAGCACCGGAATATTGAGACGAATGTCACGGGTCAGATGAGTGCCCGTGTCCACTTCCCTTGGGAGCACCCCGGAGTAGGCGGGCACAAGGGAGACATCGTCAAAGGTCAGTCCCACATCAACGATCCGCATCCCGGATTCCTCATGCCTGAAAAATAAAGCCGGCCATTCTACTCGTCAGCGCCACCCAGGTAAACTGCCGAGAGCGGGATGGGGGCTACGCTGTCCCCTGCGCTATCATCCGGCGATGGAAAACCCCACTCTGCCGCTGCCCCTGGGCATTCAAAAGGACATCTATACCCCGTCCAGGCTGAACCGGGAGGTGCGGGGCCGGCTGGAGAAGGCCTATCAGTTGATCTGGCTCGAGGGTGAAATCTCGAACTGCAGCCGGCCATCGTCGGGACATCTCTATTTCTCCCTCAAGGACAGCAACGCCCAGGTCCGATGCGCCATGTTTCGGGGCCGCAACGTGTCGTTGAGCTTCAGACCCGAAGACGGTCAAAAAGTGCTGGTCCGGGCCCAGGTAAGCCTTTATGAGGCCCGCGGCGAGTTCCAGCTCATCGTCCAGGATATGGAAGAGGCCGGTGCCGGGGCTCTGCGCCGCGCGTTTGAGGCCCTCAAAGCCAAACTGGAAAAGGAGGGCTTGTTCGACGCTGGGGCAAAAAAGCCTTTGCCCACCGCGCCCGGCCGCATCGGCGTGATTACTTCCCCGACGGGTGCAGCGCTTCGTGACGTACTGACCGCTTTGCGCCGCCGTTTTCCCGTCGCGCGGGTGCTGGTGTACCCGGTGCCGGTTCAGGGCAAGGCCGCGGCCCCCGAAATCACCCGCATGATCGGCGTCGCCTCGCGCCAGGCCGCCTGTGACGTGCTGATCCTGTGCCGGGGCGGTGGCTCGCTGGAAGATTTGTGGGCCTTCAACGAGGAAAGCGTGGCGCGGGCGGTTTTCGAGTGCCGGATCCCGCTGGTGGCGGGGATAGGCCACGAAACGGATTTCACCATCGCAGAATTCGTCGCCGACCAACGGGCGCCCACACCCACCGCCGCAGCGGAACTGGTCACGCCGGATGGCGTGCAACTGCTCCGACGCCTGGACAAAGTGGCGCGAGCTCTGGCCCAGGCGGCCGGACAAGCCCTGCGGCAACGCGCTCAGCAGGTGGATTGGCTGCAGGGGCGCTTGCTGCAGCAGCACCCGGGCCGGCGGTTGAAGGACTGGCAGGAACGGTTGCTGAGTTTCCGCTCACGCATGCGCCGGGCCCACAAGGTCGGGATGAGCCGACAAGTCCAGAGGTACACGGCGCTGGACGGAAGGTTACGCACGGCGGACCCGCGGCGGCTATACTATGAAAGGTTTAGTCAGTCGCTCGGGTCCCTGGAAGGACGGCTGAGGGCGGCTCAACGCGGCCTGTTGCGCAACGTCGGGCAGCGCCTGGAGGCCGGTCTGAGACAGTTAAACGCGGTCAACCCACTGGCGACCCTGAACAGGGGGTACGCCATTTTGAACAGGCTGCCGGATGGCGCCCTGCTGAACTCCTGTCTCGATATCGAGCCCGGCGGCCAGTTGCAGGCGCGTTTGTCCGACGGGACGCTGCTGTGCCGGGTGGAAGACCGGAAAACCGGCAATCACGGACCTCCCGACGGGGATGGCAGCACAGGATAACGGACCGTTTTCGGCACAAATTCATGCACCGTTCAGGATTCCCGCGGCAAAGTAGCCGAGAATCCGACGGCGTTCAGCAAGGGAGGCGTCACATGAAAGGGATACGGTTAACGATCGCGGTCCTGGCCATGAGCCTGGCCAGCGGCTTGCCCGCAGGTGCCGGCGCCCGGGACCTGTGGGAACAGGACCAGGCACTGCAAGCCGCCATGCAGGGGCCGGTGGATCTGTGGCGAGCCCGCCTGGAACAGTCTATGGCCAACGGCCCTGAGCCGGTCCGGACGTTGCTGGATGAACTGGCGCGTGAAAAGGACTTGAGCGACCCGGCCCGGGAAAGGGTTTTGTATGATTTCGCCTCGGCCCTGCGGGTGGTCCCGGAGACCGAATCCGGCCGCGTGGCGCTGGAATGGCTGCGGACCTACGAAAGCAAAGTGCTCGTGCCCCACCCCGAGGCTGGAATGCAGTACCCGGTGCCCCTGTACCCGGTGTCGAACGCCGCCCAGGGCACTCAAAATGCGTGGACCTACGCCGCCGCCCGCCGACAGACCCTCGAGTTAATTGAGAGAAAGAGCTTGCAAGCCCTTGATTTCAATAAATCTTCCGATATAGCCGCCCGCCGGGGAGCGGTCTCGGCTTTCCGCGACGCTTCACGGTTAGCGCTGGAAGCCCTGCGCGGGGATCTGCTGACACGGACCCAATCCGGCCCGGAACTCGCCCCTGTCACGGCAATCGTCGCCGTACGGCTGAACGACGTGGAGTTGTACGCGGCGGTGCTGGCGTCGCCGGATCAGGAAGCGGCCCTGAGCATTCTTCCCGGCGTGGTCGACGCCTTTCCGTCGGATACGGCCTTCCAATTGCTGATGGTTGGCTTCAACAACGAATCCCTGGCCTCAGCCAGTCTGCTCCAGATGGCCCGGCTCCACGGCAAGGCGCCCGCGGCCAACAATTTCCTCTTCGGTGCCTTGTACGACCGGAAACTCGGAGGCTCCGCCGCCGCCGCGCTGGCGCAAACCCACGACCCGGCCGTCGTGACCCAGATC
>SMWH01000171.1 GCA_004357005.1 Gammaproteobacteria bacterium | reverse complement strand
ATCCTGGACAGCACCGTTAGCAAATCATCGTGAATCCCGTCGGCAAAAAAGGCGGCATCTTCCTCGTCGGCGCTACGGTTGACGAAGGGAATGACGGCGATAGACCGGTCCAAACCGGCCATACCGGGCTGCCCGCTTCCTACGCCGAAAGACTGCTGGTAAACGAAATAACTCAGAGCCAACACCAGCAGACCGATGACGGTGTAGTTGAATTTCTGGCTTGACGGGGGCCCGGTTTCTGATCGGTCTACGTCCTTTTCCCGCTTGATACCTTCCGGCGTGATCTCAAAGGCCCAGGCAAAGATCAGGGCGATGGGGAACCCGATGATCAGGAGAACGGCGATGAAGCGGAACCCCCACTCGGGGACCCCGAAATTGTCGAGCAGGATATCGGCCACCTGCAGCAGCAGCCACGCGACGACGATATACACCACCGCGACGCGGAAGACGTTGCGGCGTTTGAGTTCTGTGAAGAGGTCGCTCATTTTAAAGAATCGCGGCTAAAAGCCGCTCCCACAGGGGATGCCGCTCCCACAAAAAGTCGTTCCGCGAAAAGGTCAGCCATGGGCTAGTCGCTTGCGTTGGCCGCGGCCATACGCATGGGCTCACGGGTTTCTTCGAGGGCGGCGAGGATCGCCTGGAACTCGGGCAGATCACGGACCGAGTCGAATTGGGGCCCGTCGCGCCAGAAAATCTGGCCTGCGAGTCGGAAGGCGCCAGGTCTGTCCATGGCAGATTCCATGAGTTTCCGGAAGTCTTCAGTGCGGCCGCCCAGCGCAAACGCCATGGCCGCCCCGCTGAAATAACCCGGCATGGTCTGTTCGTCTTCCGGAACGGCATCCACGATTTCAAGCGAAGTCGAGATCAGATGCTCGGCCTTTTTTTCCTCACCAGCCTCCCGGTAGGCCATCGCCAACAACAGCGCTCTGTGAACGTCGACAAGAAACGCGTCGTGCTCAGGTTCCGGCATTTCATTCAGCAAAGAACCCTCATCACCGCGCACGCGTTTCTGAGTGAGAATCGTCTCGGGAAAGGACTGGAGGTCCACATTGGCAAGAATCTGCCGCATCAAAAATGCTGCGTAGTGCCGGTTGCCCTGCCCCGACACCAAAAACTCCCTCGAGATACGTGCCGCCTCGTCCCGCTTGCCGCTCAGGTACTTGAATATGGCCTCGGCGGCGATGGGCATGGTCTCACCAGAGCCCAACTGCTGTGCCACTTCGAGCCAGGCGCCTGCCCGTTCGAAATCCTCGAGGACCGCATACAGAATCGAGAGATCGGACGCGTACTCGTAATCGTCTGGGTCGCGCTGTCCGGCCAGCTTGTTATAACGGATGGCCTCAGGAAACTCGCCTATGCTCCGGTACGCCATCCCGATGCCTGCATAACCGTTGGGATCGTCCGGCGCGATGACGACGGCCCGCTCGTAGGCGTCAATGGATTCATCGAAACGCCACTGCCACTGGAGAATGCGCGCCAGCTCCCATTGCATGTGCGATGCGAGCGGATCGATCCTCAGGCCCTGGCGGATCAACTCCTCCGCCTCACTCAATTGACCCTCGAAACGGTGCGAGCGGCCCGCCCAGAGATAGGTGTTGGCATAACTCGGGCTTAACTCGAGGGCACGATTGAAAAGCACCTGAGCCTCATCTACCTCTCCGAAATAGGATTTCAGAGCACCCAGGGACGCGTAAGCCTCGCCGAGGTCCGGATCCAGCTCCAGCGCTCTCCTTGCATTGCTTTCTACCTCGTTCTCAACCAGTTCCAGGTCAGTTGATCCGGTATTGGATTTCTGCAGATAGTTTTCCGCCAACGCCACATGCGCCATAGCGTAGTTCGAATCAATCTCGAGCGCGCGTTCGAAAAAAATCTCGGCCAGGTCCAATGCCTCGAAAGTCATTTCGTTCTGCGCTTTTCGACCCTGCAGGAATGCCTCGTAAGCGTCGATATTTTCAGTCTGACCGAGGGTCAATCGGCCTGCCTGCGCGCCCAGCAGCTCGACCTTGAGTGCTTCCACCACTTTCATGGCGATCTCGTCCTGGATCGCAAAGACATCGTCCAGTTCCCGGTCATAAGTACCCGACCACATGTGATAACCGTCTGCGACATTGATCAGCTGCGCGGTGATGCGGACCGTGTTCTGTGACTTGCGCACGCTGCCTTCGAGTATCGTCGCCACGTGAAGTTGCTTTCCGATTTCGTCGATATCCCCGGTGCGGTTCTTGAACTGAAATGACGAAGTCCGCGCCGCCACACGCAGGTCCTTCACCTGGGACAGCATGTGCAAAAGTGTTTCCGCCAGCCCGTCGGAGAAATATTCGTTTTCTTTGTCACCCGACATGTTGACGAAGGGCAGCACGGCGATGGACTTGTCCACCGGAAGGACCACCCGCACGGCTTCCGGAGATGCTGCCGCTGCTCGTACCGGCGGCGCATCTACCACCGCCTCCGCCCCCTGTTTTGCGATCTCCATTGGTTCGGGCGCGCGAAAGGTGTTGAACGCCAGCAAACCGACGGCCACGACCAGCAGCCCGACGATGAGAATGTTGATCTTGCCGCCGGTTTCCCCCGTGATGGACTGCGTCCGATCAATGTCCTTTTCGCGCTTGAGCCCTTCCGGGGTCATCTCGAACACCCAGGAAAAGATCACCGCCAACGGGAACCCGAGAACCAACAAACCCAGCACCAGCTTGATACCCCAGTCCGGCACGCCCAGCGCGGGCATGAGGATGTCCCCCACCTGGAGGATCAACCAACTGGCGATCACATAGAGCAGAACGACCCGAAAGACATTGCGGCGTTTGAGTTCTGTAAAGAGATCGCTCATTTCAATTAAGGATTCGCGGCTGGGAAGCCGCTCCTACGAGAAGGCCGCTGCTACAAAAGCCGCTCCCACAATCGAAACCGCTCCTGCGCCACGGCCATCGGCACGGGCCTATTCTAGCAGCGGGTTAGATTGGGATTGGAGCCTTTATCAACGGGGCTGCGGCAGGTTGCACTGGACGCGATCGCCTTCCCGGCGACAGTGTTCGGGCCAGCCGCGTTCGTCCCAGACCGCGATGATACCCAACTCCGCCAGCAAATCCGCGAACCCTGGATGGCCCTGAATAGCGGCGGCATGTGTTCCCCAGAGATTTACGAGAAATGACGGGTTTTTCCTGACAAGATCTGGATACCTCTGGTTCGCCTCATCCTGCGCACCCGCCATCATGTACAGACCTGCCCAAGTCTCGGCGCGCTCTTTGATACAGGCCACAGCTTCGTCGTTGGCCACACCGTACTGACGAACCGGCCAGATCAGCTCCTTACAGGGAGTTTCGCGCCCGATCATATTGTCGAACTCGCCCAAGAGACGTATCGCTTCCTCGAAATCACCCTGCTGGTCGGCGAGATCACTCAGCATCAGCCAACTGTGTAAATCACCCAACTCCCGTGATCGCTGCGCGTAGGCGGCGCCGCTGACAAAATCTCCCATAAATATGTAGGACCAGCCGACCCACCGGTGCATGACACCGGAGACGGGATCCTGTTCCAGCGCCTGAAGCAAATGCTCTTGCCCTTGCTTAAAGTAACCCAGCCGCAAGAGCCACCCGCCGTACCAAAGCCGAACTATTGGGTCGGATGGGTTCAGCGCAAGCGCGGTCTTGTACTCCTGCTCCGCCCGCGACCAGTCGAGATCATGTTCGGCCACAAGAGCCAACACGGCGTGGGGTCCGGCCAGATCCGGCTTCAGGGCGATCGCGCGGTCCGCCGCGGTTTTCGCTTCGGTCAGGGCGTGCTGCGGGTCGATGCTGGGGTCATAGGGGGGCGAAACCACATGAGCAGAAGCCAGAGATGACCATGCTTCAGCAAACGCCGGATCCAGCTTCACCGCGCGACTCAAAAGTTCGATAGCCGGGCTGACCGAGCGCTGTGCAAACAGATGCCTGCCGCGCAGATACAGCTGGTAGGCCTCCATGTCGTCCGTCAGCGGTGCGACGCTGACCTCTTCATCAGCGCCCAGGGTTTCCCGAAGCGCTTCAACAATGTTCCCGGCGATTTCCTCCTGAATGGCAAAGATGTCTTCCAATTGTCGATCATAGGTCTCGGACCACAGATGCGTATCGGTTCCAACATCAATCAACTGAGCCGTAATTCGCACAGTATTGCCGGCTTTTCGGACACTGCCTTCCAGAATGTGATTCACCTTCAGCTGCTGTGCGATTTCACTGATAGTGATGTTTTCGTCCTTGAAAGCGAAAGACGAGGTTCGCGACGGAACCCGCAGGCCCTTGATCCGGACCAGCACGTTGATCAGCTCTTCCGAGAGGCCGTCTGAAAAGTATTCGTTGCCCGGGTCATCGCTCATGTTCACGAAGGGCAACACGGCCACTGACGTTAACCCCTCGGACGCGGCTCCGGCACCGGCAACGATGTCGTCCGGCGGCACCGTCGACTCGGGCGAGTCCCCCGCAGGCATGAACCGGTTGAACAGCAACAGACCAATGGCCACCGCCAGTAATCCGACGATCAGATGATTGAATTTGCGGCTGGTTTCGGGGGTGATGGAGTCCGCGGCTTCAACATCTCGTTCCAGCTTCAGACCCTCGGGCGTGAGCTCGTAGACCCAGGACAGAATCAACACGAAGGGAAGGCCGATGATCAGCAGCGCCGCGATCAGCGTGATGGTCCACTCCGGCAGGTGCAGGGCCGGAAACATGACATCCACCACCTGCATCACCAGCCACCCGACGATGATGTAGAGCAACGCCGCCTTGAAGACGTTGCGGCGTTTGAGTTCGTCAAACAGATTCATGATCGTCAATTGGGGTCAGACCCCATTCAATCGCGGCTGGAAAGCCGCTCCTACAAAGCCGCTTCTACAGGCGTCACTCAGTCGCATTCGAAGCTGTCGCCCACGGGGCGGCACATGTCCGGGTAGCCTTCCTTCTCCCAGAGTTCGACAAAACCGGCTTCACGCATGAGTTCCGGAAAGTCCGGATGCTGACGTAGGTGCGCCAGCAGCGGATTCCAGAACAGGGTAAAGACCGTGTCGTCGAATTCGGCAATGCGCCGTATGTTCTGCAGGGCCAGATCATACTCACCCAACTGGATGTAAGAATCCATCTTGTAAGCCGTGGGAGACACAAACGGAAGCTCTGCAAGATACTCCATGGCCTGCGGCTTCATTGCTGAATCTGACATGGCAGCCGACAGGAGCTCAAAACGAGTCAGGTACGCTTCTCCAAAAAGGTCGGGCCGCGAATATACGAATTCCCGCACTTCGGCCTCACGTCCTGTCGCCCGCAAAAGCTCCACCACAGAACCGGCTGCCTGTCTTCGGCCGAGCGAGATAGCCCGTTCATACCCTGCTTCCGCTTCACTGTAGCGACCGAGCGCTGCGTAGGTCCGGGCCAACCAGTCATTGTTGACCGCGGACACGGGATCAAGCCGCACGGCCAGCTCGAACTGTGACAGGGCGCGCTCCAGATAGCCGGCGTCCATGAGGTGAATGCCATACCACAGCCGCAGCGTGGAATCGTTCGGCGCGATTTCCGCGGCCTTGCGCCAGAGCTCCAGCGACCCGACCCAGTCACCCTTCCATGCACCCTCACTCGCCACGGTGGCCCACGCCTCTCCCAGTGTTTCATCGAGCTCAAGGGCGCGTCGCGCCGCTTGTCCCGCAAGCCGATCGTTCTCGGCGCGTGGGGTCAGAGCGTAGTAGGGCAAAGTAATGCGAGCCGCCCCCAGCGCTGCCCATGCCTGAGCAAATTCAGGATCCAACTCGACCGCTTGTTCCAGCAGCCGTATACCCTCGCTGATGTTCTCTATGCCCCGCTGCAGCCAAAGGTGTCGACCCTGCAGGTACAGTTGGTAGGCCTCAAGGTTCTCCGTGGGCTGCCTGCCGACCGTAAGACCCGCCGGTGCAGTTCCGAGCGTCGCCTCGAGCGCGGACACAATGTTCTGGGCGATCTCGTCCTGGATGGCAAAGATATCTTCCAGTTCCCGATCGTAGGTCTCCGACCACAGGTGCGTATCGGTTTTTACATCGATCAACTGGGCCGTCACACGCACCGTGTTACCCGCCTTGCGAACACTCCCTTCGAGGATATGATCCACGCCCAGTTCCCGCGCGATATCGCTGATCGATACGTCCTTGCCCTTGAACGCAAACGACGAGGTCCGCGAGGGAACACGCAGCCCTTGCACCTTGACCAGGACATTCAGCAGCTCCTCGGAAATCCCGTCCGAGAAGAACTCGTTGTCCGGGTCGTTGCTCATGTTGACAAAGGGCAACACCGCGACGGAGGTCTTGCTGGATTCCGGCCGATCAGGCGCTGTTTCGACCGGCTCCGGGGCTTCGGTGACTACTGCAATCTCTGGCGCCGGCATTTCCGGCGAGCGCGTCATGCGGTCAACGACGGCAAAACCCACAGCGGCCACGACGACGCCGATCGTGATGTAGTCCAGCTTGCGTCCGGTGAAACGTGCAACGGATTTCGAACGATCGATGTCCTTTTCGCGTTTCACGCCTTCGGGGGTGATCTCGAAGGCCCAGGAAAAGATGATCGCCGCGGGGAAGCCGATCGCCAGCATTGCGAACACCAACCGGATGGTCCAGTTGGGCAGTTCCATGGCCGGGAACAGGACATCCGCCACCTGCATCAGCAGCCAACCGACGACGATATACAGGACGACAACCCGGATGACGTTTCTGCGCTTCAGTTCTTCGTACAAACTAGCCATTTCGACTCATGCACCAATCGCGGCTGGAAAGCCGCTCCTACAGAATACCGCCCCCACGAAAACACATGTATTTGGGGTCTGACCCCAATTCAGTCGCATTCGAAGCTGTCGCCGACCGGGCGGCACAGATCCGGCCAGCCCCGCTCTCTCCACAATTCCACAAAGCCGGTGCGCTCGGCAAACCCCACGAAACCCGGCGACTGTCTCATGGGCGCAAACAAAGGGTGCCACATGACGTAGTAAATCGTGTCGTCGTAGCGGGCGTGCCGCTCGAGGCTCTCGAGAGCACCATCATAGTCACCCAACACCACACGAAAGACCGACGTGCTGGGATTTTCCACGTCTGCCATCAGTTGAAAGAACAGCTCCGTTTTTCCTGGATTCTCGAGATCGGCGAGGGCCGTCTGGATCTCCTCTGAAACCAGAAACACCTCGGGGTTGCTCAGGGCCAGTTCGGCAGCTTCTTCGAGGCGACCTCTCACAAGTAGGTGCTCCTGGGTTCCCCAAAGCGCCGTTGCACGACCCAGGGCAACGGCCCTTTCAAAAAGCGCCAGGGCTTCTTCTTCACGGCCTCCCATGTAGTACGCCATGCCGAGCCAGTGGTTGTGGATACCCGACGCGGGATCCAGTTGATGACCTACCTCGAACTGTTCCCGGGCCTCCTCCAGATACCCCATCTCGCCCAGGCTCAGTCCGGTCCACAGACGTCCCGTGGAATCCCTCGGCGCCACCTCGGCCCCTTTGCGATGGTAGTCCAACGACCCTGCCCAATCGCCTTCGTGCGCGGTGACATTGGCCAGCGCCGCCCAGGCTTCACCGAGCGTTGCATCCAAGGCGAGCGCTTGTTCGGCGGCCGTCTTTCCGGCTGCATCCGTTGTTCGCTCCGCGTCTCGCGCGTAATAGGGCAAGGTCATGTTCGCGACGGCCAGGATGCCCCAGGCTTCCGCGTATTCCGGATCCAGCGCAACTGCTTTTTCAAGCAGCTCGATGCTTTCACGTATGTTTTCTTCCCCCCGCTGCCGCCACAGATACCGGCCCTGCAGATAGAGCTGATACGCGTCGAGATTTTCCGTCGGTTTTATTCCGGTCTTAAGCGACGCGGATGCATCGGCACCCAGTGTCGTCTTCAATGCATCGACGATTTGGGTGGCGATCTCGTTCTGGATGGCAAAAATATCTTCCAATTCCCGATCGAACGTGTCGGACCACAGGTGTGTGTCCGTGCGCACATCAATCAACTGAGCTGTCACCCGCACCGTGTTGCCTGCCTTGCGCACGCTGCCTTCCAACACATGGTCTACTTCCAGTTCCCGGGCAATATCACGGATGGACATGTCCTCCTTGTCCTTGAACGCGAAGGAGGACGTGCGCGACGGCACTCGCAGGCCTTCGATTCTGACCAGAACGTTGAGCAGTTCCTCGGAAATCCCGTCGGAGAAATACTCGTTGTCCGGATCGTTGCTCATGTTGACAAAGGGCAGCACGGCTACCGAAGTCAGCCCGTCAACGGCGCGCTCCGGCGCCGATGTAATACGGGACGCGGGGGCCGCATGGTCGATTTCGTCCCCCGCGGGCCAGAACCGGTCCGCCAGCAACAGACCGACGGCAACGACCATCAGCCCGACCAGCATGTAGTTGAGCTTGCGCGCGGTCTGGCCGGTGATCGATTCGTCGTGTTCTATGTCCTTTTCCTTCCGGATGCCATCCGGAGTGATCTCGTAGACCCAGGAAAAGATCACCGCGACCGGAAAACCCAGCGCCAGCAGGATCGTAATGAAGCGGAACCCCCAGTCGGGGACACCGAACCTCTCCAGCAGGACGTCGGCTATCTGAAGGATCAACCAACTCGTCACGATATAGACGGCGGCGACCCGAAAGACGTTTCTTCTGCGAAGTTCTGTCAGCAGGTTCATTCAGTCACACTCAAAATCGCTTTCAATGGGGTCTGACCCCATTGAAACATCTAGTCACATTCGAAGCTGTCGCCCACCGGGTGGCACAGGTCAGGCCAGCCGCGCTCCCGCCAGACCGCCAAAAAACCGTGTTGTTCAATGAACTCCCGAAACGCGGGCTGTTGACGCAATGCTTTCGCGTAGGGATACCAGAAATACGCATACGCCGTATTGTTAAACGCCCCGATTTCGATGATATTTTCCAACCCCCGGTCCGTATCGCCCAGAAAGAGATACTGTGAAGAAACAAATTGGCCTGTCGCCTCCAGAGCCGCGATGGCCTCGGACACTTTGTCCGGATTTTCCACGGCCTCGATAAACAGGAAATTCGCCCGCCCTCCGAGGTTCTGATCCAACGCGCCGCTACTTACGAGCTCCCGTGCTTCATCGTAACGTCCCTGATGTACAAGGATCAGAAGCGCTTGTTTGAACGCGGCCCTGCGCCCAAGTGCCATGCCCTGCTGAAAGGTTTCCAGTGCCTGCTCCTGGTGTCCCAGAACATCCTGAGTGCGTCCCAGCCAACCGAGGTGCAACCCGGAAGCCGGGTCCAGTTCCTTTGCGATCGCAAGCTGTTCCCCGGCCTGCCTCAGATAGCCTGATTGAAACAACTGGATTCCGTACCAGAGCCGCGCAGTCGAATCGCGCGGGGCTATTTCCAGCGCTTTTTCAAAGGTACGCAACGCGTCATCGAACTTGCCTTCCACGCCAAGCAGTTGAGCCAACACCGCTCGCGCTTCACCCAGAGAGCCGTCAAGAACCAACGCCTCGTTGGCGGCTTCGCGAGCCAGGCCGTAAACGCCAGGATCTGACGTCATGTATCCGGGCAATACGTTGTACGCGGCCGCCAGACCTGACCAGGCTTGTGCAAACTCCGGGTCCAGTTCAACGGCTTGTTTGAACAGCTCAATGCTGCGGCGCAGATTCTCCTGTTCCCGTAAGCGCAGAAAAAAACGCCCGCGCAGATACAGCTCGTACGCTTCGAGGCTTTCCGTGGGCCGGCTCTCGGCAATAGCTGGCACTTCCGTGCCGAGCGTGGCCTGCAATGCCCGCACGATGCTGTTGGCGATCTCGTCCTGAATGGCAAAGATATCCGTCAATTCGCGGTCGTAAGTTTCCGACCACAGATGGGTATCGGTACCTACATCGATGAGCTGGGCCGTGACGCGAACCGTATTGCCGGCCTTTCGGACACTGCCTTCGAGCACATGATCCACCTTGAGGATTGCGGCAATCTCAGCAATCGGTTTTCCTTCGCCTTTGAACGCGAAAGAAGATGTGCGCGACGGCACACGCAGCCCTTTCACTTTCACCAGCACGTTCAGGAGTTCTTCGGAAATGCCGTCGGAGAAGTACTCGTTGTCCGGATCGGCGCTCATATTCACGAAAGGCAGCACGGCTACCGAGGTGAGACCTTCTCCGGGGCTGACGGGCGAATCCACGGCCGTTGCCGTGTCGGGTTCGGAAACAGCGATGACAGCGGATTCGGTTTTCAACCCGCGGGTACCAAAAAGATTGAAGGCCAGCAACGCCGCGATAACGACGAGCAGGCCGACGACGAGATAGTTGAGTTTGGCGCTGGTCTCGTGGGTGATGGATTCGCCCGGCGCGATGTCTTTCTCCTTGCGAATCCCCTCCGGCGTGATCTCGTACACCCAGGAAAAAATCAAGGCGATGGGAAAGCCAAGCGCGATCAGAACCAGCACAAAGGTAACGCCCCATTCCGGAATACCCAGCGCGGGGATCACGATGTCGGCCACCTGCAGCAGCACCCACCCCGCAAGTACGTAGACGACCGTCATTTTCATGACGTTCCTGCGCTGGAGTTCTTTAAACAGGCTCATGTTGATCAGTTCAGTCGCGGCTGAAAGCCGCTCCTACACGTCTTGCTTTCATCAGTTGCATTCGAAGCTGTCGCCGACCGGGTGACACAAGTCCGGCCAGCCGCGTTCTTTCCACAACGCCACGAGCCCCACGCGTTCTGCGAAATCCCTGAACTCCGGGCTCTGTCGAACGAACGCTCCCCGGGGGCCCCAGAGCCACTGGAAGCCCGGGAAAAACGAACCGGACATTTCCTCCAACGTCTTTATCATCCGGTCGGTGATTTGCAAATCGTAGTCCGGCAGGTACCAGTCCGAACCGTCGCCAAACCTCGTCTGACCGTCGATGCATTCGATAGCTCTCTCCCGGGGAACGCGCCCTTCGAGGGTATCCCTCAACAGACCCAGACAGGGATTCGTGTTCCCATAAGCGGCCAGAAATTCCTCCACGACGAGATAAGCTTCTTCATACCGGCCTTCCTGCATAGCTATGTCGTAGTGCACCATGATCGCGAACTGCATCCCACCACGCACCGCCATGTCGGCATAGCGAAGCGCCTCCTCACGCGATCCCTGGAACTCGTTCAACAGGCCGAGATGAGCCTGCGCCAGGGCGTTGATGGGATCCAGTTCCTCCACCGACCGGAGGTACTGCATCGCCTCCGTCGTGTATCCAGCGCTGGAGAGAAACAAGCCGTACCAGACCCGGGATAGCACGTCAGTGTCATCCATCTCCACGGCCCGTCGAAAAGCCGAATCCGCCTCACGCCACTCCGCCCGATAGACCAAGAACTGAGCCAGCACGGCCTGCGCTTCGGCCAGACCCGGATCCAGCGCCAGCGCCTTGTTCGCCGCCTCCGCCGAGAGCGGCAGCACTTCATCCTCCCGCGCATCCGTATAAGTCGAAAGCACCTGATAGGCGGCAGCCAGCCCGGACCAGGCCCGCGCAAATCCCGGATCCAGCCCCACTGCCTGCTTGAAGTACTCAATCGCCCGGGGGACCGCATCGCCGTAACGCATCCACCAGAGGCTACGTCCACGCAGATAGAGTTGATAAGCCTCGAGGTTGTCGGTGGGCGCCACCACTTTCACGCGAATCGCTTCCGCACCCAATATGCTGGTCAACGCCTCAACAATGCTGTTGGCGATCTCGTCCTGGATGGCAAAAATGTCCGTCAGTTCACGATCGTAAGTGTCCGACCACAGGTGGGTATCGGTCTTTACCTCGATGAGTTGCGCCGTCACCCGCACGGTATTACCAGCCTTGCGTACACTGCCCTCCAGAACGTGATCGACTTTGAGGATCTCGGCGATCTCGCCGAGGGATTTTTCTCCCCCCTTGAAGGCGAAAGACGACGTGCGGGAAGGAACGCGCAAGCCCTCCACCTTGACCAGCACATTCAACAGTTCTTCTGATATGCCGTCAGAGAAGTACTCGTTGTCCGGGTCGTTGCTCATGTTGATGAAGGGAAGGACAGCCACCGAAATCTTCGCGGTATCCGGCGTTTTGACTTCTGCTCCGGTGGTTGCGCGCTGTTCGGCGGTTTCCGCGACCGTGTCTGGAGCCGCCCCCTCCTCCGTCCACAGACCCACGATCAGCAGACCGATGGCGACCACCAGCAGACCGACAATCAAGTAGTTCAGTCTTCGGCTGGTATCCGAGGCGATGGATTGTGCCGGGTCCACGTCCCGGTCACGCTTGATGCCTTCCGGCGTGATCTCGAATGCCCAGGCAAAAATCAGAGCCGGCGGAAAGCCCAGCACAAGAATGAAAAACACGATGCGAAGGACCGAATCCGGCAGGATCAGCAACGGCACCAGGATCTCGCCCACCTGCAGAATCAGCCAGGCTACGATGACATAGAGCATCGCGACCTTGATCACGTTACGGCGTTGCAGTTCTGTAAACAGGCTCATGGTTCAATCATCTTCAATGGGGTCTGACCTCATTGCACCGATAAAAGGTGGTTTACTCGCAGGTCACCTGGCCGTTGGTCTCACGGCAGGACTCGGGCCAGCCGTATTCGCGCCAGTAATCCACGAGTCCCGCTTCCTCGATGATGGGCACGAAACGCGGGTCGCGCCTCACATCGACCGCTGGTTTCCACCAGTAAGGCGGCCACCAGACCTGCTCCATGGCCGCGGCCCTTTCCAGATAGTCCAGGGCTTCCCCGGGCATGTCGAGCAGGACGTAGTAAATGGGTGGATTCAGTCCATCGCGCAGAGCATCAGGTTTTTCCGCCGCCAGAGCTTCGATGGCCCTGGCACGTTGTGTCGGATCGATCACGCCTCGCAGGGCGAGAACATCCATTGCCAGGCTCTCACGCCCCCTGGCAACAGCTTCTTCGAACACCTCAAGGGCTTCGGTGTACCGTCCCTGGGATAAGTGCAACAAAGCGAAAAACAGCTGTGCATTGGCGCTGTCAGCAATACCCAGTTCCAGGGCGATCTCACCGTGCTTTCTTGCCTCTTCGAACCCATCAACACCAATCAATGCAAAAGCCAGACTGGCATTCACGATGGGAGAAAGCGGATCGAGCTCGTAAGCCTTGCGAAGCCATTTTACGGCTTCCCCGTTGCGGCCCACGTTGTACAGAAACTCCGCATACCATTGGGCGGCGGTCACGTCATAGGGGTCCGCGGCCACAGCGCGTCGGAACGCTTCCTCCGCATCACGCCATTCCGAGGCATTCTCATGTGCAGCGGCGATCACGGCATGGGCTTCACCAATATCCGGGTCCTTTTCGAGCGCCCGTTCCGCGGTTTCCCGCGCCAGCGGCCAGTAGTCTGCCGTATCTCCGCCCTGATAAACCGGGATCAGCATGTAGGCGGAAGCCATTCCCGACAACGCACGCGCGAATCCCGGATCGAGTTCGACGGCCTGTTCGAAATAGTCCAGGGACGTTTTCAGGTTCTCAGCGCCCCGCTTGGCCCAGATGTGACGGGCACGCAGGTATAACTGGTAAGCCTCGATGTTGTCCGTGGGTGGGCGATGTTCCACCGGTGCCGCCTGGGCCATACCCAGCACACCCTTGAGCGCCTCGACGATCGCGGTCGCGATCTCATCCTGGACGGCGAAGATATCTTCCAGATCACGGTCGTAGGTTTCCGACCACAAATGACGGTCATCGGAAACATCAATCAACTGGGCGGTGATGCGAACCCTGTTGCCGGCCTTGCGCACGCTGCCTTCCAGGACATGGTCCACAGCGAGTTTCTTGGCGATGGTGGGTAGATCGGTGTTGGTGCCCTTGAAGGCGAACGACGACGTCCGCGATGGAACCCGCAGTCCCTCGACGCGTACCAACAGATTCAACAGTTCCTCGGAAATGCCATCGGAGAAATATTCGTTGGACGCGTCATCGCTCATGTTGACGAAGGGCAACACGGCGATGGAGGTCTCGCTGGATTCGGGGCGCCCGCTTGACGTTTCGACCGGCTGGGCTGTTTCGGCCTGCACCACGGACTCGGCGACGACTTGCGGTTCCCGGGTCAGGCGATCGGCGAAGGCGAGCGCCACCGCGGCGATCACAACGCCGATCGTGATGTAGTCCAGCTTCCGACCGGTGTGATGGGTCACGGACTTCGAACGATCCACATCTTTTTCCCGCTTAACACCCTCGGGGGTGATCTCGAAAGCCCAGGAAAAAATGATCGCCGCCGGGAAACCGATCAACAGCATTGCGAACACCAGCCGGATGGTCCAGTTGGGCAATTCCATGGCCGGGAACAGCACGTCGGCTACCTGAATCAGCAGCCAGCCCACCACGATGTACAGCACCACGACCCGGAGGACGTTTCTGCGTTTAAGTTCCTCAAAAAGGCTAGCCATTGTGACTCTCGTTGGAATCAGTCGCGGCTGGAAGCCGCTCCCACAGGCGTTTCAGTTCGTTAAAGAGCGGCACGTCTACTCGCACTCCACCTTGCCGTTGCTTTCGCTGCAATACGGCGGCCAACCGAATTCACGCCAGTAGTCAATCCATCCCGCTTTTTCAGCGATCTGGATGAAGCGCGGATATTTTCTGACCGGTGCCAGGCCGCGACCACATAAAAAACCGCAACGCGGATTACATTCCTTCGCTTCAACTCTTCGAACAGCTTAGCCATGCGTCAACAAAACGGGGCAGGTTCGTTTTTTCTCGCATCTATCATCAAGTTGAAACCCTACGCATTGAAAAAAACGAACCTGTCCCGTTTTTCAGTCGCATTCGAAGGTGTCGCCGACAGCGCGGCAATGGTCCGGCGGGCCGATCTTGTGCCACAAATCGATTGCGCCCCGCATCTCAAGAATCGCCAGGGTCCGGGGATCGCCTCGCAATTCATCCCAGGCCGGTTCGAACAATACGGCATAGCTGGTGGAGTCCCGCCTGCTCGCACGTTCCAGTTCTACAAACGCCGCATCGGCCTCGCCCAGTAGCGCCAGATATCGCGGGGCGTTGCTGCTGATACCCGCATCACCGCTGGCCTGCAGCGCCCGGCGAGCACGGGCCCGGTTCTCCCCGGTGGGCTCCATCAATGCTTCGACGACGGCGCGCGCGGCAGCCCTTTGCGGTTCCAGCGAAGCGGCCGGTTCTCCGGCGCGCAGCGGAAGCTCATCTGCCCAGGCCAGGGCTTCATCGAATCGCTCCATCTGGATCAACGCCCGGAACACGCCGTTCCACACGAAGCCCTCGCGCAAGCCACCATCCCAGACAAACTTCGAGTAGGGCAAAGCCACTTCGGGGTTGCCCAACTCCAACTGGGCATAGGAAAAATCCATGACCACCACCGGGGAAAGCGGGTCCAGAGCGTAGGCCCGCGCCGACCATTCCGCCGCTTCCTCGGTGTAACCCATGTCACCAAAGAATTCCGAATACCAGCTCAGTATGGTCGGGTCGTTCGGGGACAACTCAATGGCCCGGTTGTGATATTCATGGGCTTTCACCATGTCCCCGGTATTCTCGAAGCCAAAAGCCAGCAGTGAATAGGCCATCCCGTTGTAAGGATCGAGCTCGATCGTCTTTGTGGCCAGTTCCACCGACCGGCCAACGGAATCCTCTTGAGTGATCTCGCTGGTATAGAAGTACAACACGCCATAGGCCATCGCCAGCCCCGACCAGGCATCCACATAATCCGGATCCAGCTCGATGGCTTTTTCAAACTCCTTGATAGCGGCGTTCAGCGGCCCCTTGCCCCGCTGCAGAAAAAGATGCCGGCCCCGCAGCACGGCTTCATACGCCTCAAGGTTTTCAGTCGGCCGTGCGGTCACGGCGCCCTGATCGCGGATATCGAGGGTGACGCGCAAAGCATCGGCGATGTGTGAGGCGATTTCGTCCTGCACCACAAAGATGTCGTCGAGTTCACGAGTGTAAGTATCCGACCAGAGGTGAAAACCATCCGATGCGTTGATCAACTGCGCGGTTATGCGCACCTTATTTCCGGAACGCCTGACGCTTCCCTCCAGAACGGTTTCCACACCAAGCTTCTGGGCAATGGTGGGGATGTCCACATCCTTGCCCTTGAAGGAAAACGACGAAGTGCGGGCGGCCACCTTGAGCTCCGGGATCTTGGCCAGCAGATTCAGCAGTTCTTCGGCGATGCCATCACTGAAGTATTCGTTTTCGGCGCTGTCGCTCAGATTGGCAAAGGGCAGCACGGCAATGGATTTGCCAACGCCTGACTCAGTGACCGTCGTTGGCTTGGGATCCTCCGTGCCCCACTGGTGGGTAACGGCGAAATACACCAACGCGATACCCATCGAAACGATGATAAAACGGTCAAGTTTGCGCCCGGTCGTTGGCGTAATGGACTGGGTGCGATCCACGTCCTTTTCTTTCTTGATGCCCTCCGGGGTGATCTCGAAGGCCCAGGCGAATATCAGCGCGATGGGAACTCCCAGGGCCAGCATCACCATGAACATCTGCATGACCCAGTCAGGGGCGCCGAAGTTCTCCGCCGCCAAGTCACCGGCCTGGGCCAGCAACCACGCCGTGACGACGTAGACGACTCCCACCCGGAAGACATTCCTGCGTTTCAGTTCTGTAAGAAGATCAGCCATGCATCAACTATATCAATGGTGTCAGACACCTTTGAAATCCTCGGTTTCGGTATTTTCAATGGTGTCAGACACCATTGAAAGGGCCTGGGCGCGTATTTTAGACGCACTCGAAGCTGTCACCGACGGGCTCACAGTAGTCCGGCCAGCCGTGTTCACGCCAGAATTCTACCAATCCGAAGCGTTCGGTAAACGCGGGATAGTCCGGATGCCGGCGGAAGGCAGGAAAGCCGACGAAGAACTGCTGATAGAGCAACGGCCCGGCGATCTGAACATTCCCGAACATTTCAGGTGGCAGGTTGTTCATTAATACGTCCGCATCACCCGTCAGATAGGCGTACTGAATGATCACATCAAAACGGCGATCGGGTTTCGGGTTATTGTGCGCCGATTCCAGCGACCACAACTCCTCGAAGGACCAGGCCCCGGGATCCATGATCAGGTCCGCCAACATCTCGTAAAAGCGCGGCTCATGGTCCGGCGGCCCCCAGATAGTCCCATACAGCCCTTTCTCGTGTTCGTCGATGTACGAGCGAACACGGTCGGCCGCCCGCTCACGGTTTCCGGTTTCGATGTCCGCATGGTACAGACAATGCAGCGTGATCTCCGGGTAGAAACCCATGGATCGCGCCGAACGCGCGATCTCGTAGAACTCCTCATACTCGCCGGCGCCAACCAGGGTCAGCATGTAGTAGCCCGCGATGATCATGGACGTGCGGTCCAGCTCGTGGGCCATCCGCACCTCTTCCACGGCAGCGTCAATGTGCCCGACCTCAACCAGCAGGTTCCCCAGCCACTGGCGCGTGCTTATTTCTTTCGGATCACGTTTGATGGCCTCGCGAAACAGGCGCAGAGCCTCGGCCCATTGAAATCTCTCGTTCGCAACGGTGGCCAACACCGCATAGGGCTCGGCCAACGTGTCATCCAATGCAATGGCACGCTTTGCCGCGGAGACGACCGCTTCGACTTCGTCTTCGTTCGTCACCGACATCTGGACGACCTGCGCGGCCGCCAGGGCCGACCAGGCGCGGGCAAAATCCGGATCCAGTTCGAGGGCCTTTTCGAAATAACTGATGCTCTCGCTTATGTCTACGCTCCCACGAAGCCTCCACAGATGCCGGCCCTGGTAATACAGGTCATAGGCCTCCAGGTTTTCGGTAGGTCTGCTGTCAGCGAGCACCTGTTCCGCTTCACCCACACCCAGGTGAATCTCCAGCGCATTGACGATGTTCAGCGCGATCTCATCCTGGACGGCAAAGATGTCTTCGAGGGTACGGTCATAGCTGTCCGACCACAGATGCCGGTCACTGGCCGCCTCAATGAGTTGCGCCGTCACACGCACTTCATCGCCCGCCTTGCGAACGCTGCCCTCGAGCACATAACGGACACGCAGGGCCTTGGCCACGGTGGGAATATCCACGTCCTTGCCCTTGAACCGGAAAGACGAAGTTCTTGAAGCCACTTCCACGCCTGGCATCCGGGTCAGTACGTTGAGCAGTTCTTCGGCGATGCCATCGGCGAAGTATTCCTGGTCCCCCGCCGCACTCATGTCCACGAACGGCAACACGGCGATGGAGTTATCGTTCGCGCCGGTTGATCCACCCAGGCCCTCGCTCCAGTCGTGAGTCGCCGCGAAATACACGACTGCCACGACCAAAACACCGATGATGGCGAAATCCAGTTTGCGGCCGGTCCGGTGTGCAATGGACTGGCTGCGGTCGACCTCGCTGTCGCGCTTGATTCCGTCGGGCGTGAGTTCGAAGGCCCAGGCGAATACGAGCGCCACCGGCAAACCCAGGAGCAACAGCGCCGTAACAAGAGTGATGGTCCACTCGGGCAAATGCAGAGCCGGAAATACGGTATCGGCCACCTGTACCAGCAGCCACGACACCAGGACGTAGACGAAGGCTACCCGGGTGACGTTCCTGCGCTTCAGCTCTGTGAAAAAGTTACCCATCATTCCCTCGCTGAGGCCGGGTCGCGGCTGGAAGCTGCTCCCACAAAGCAAAATAAAACGGGACAGGTTCGTTTTTCCATTCTCCCATGCTGTTACCACACTCGAAACTGAAGCAAAAAAAACGAACCTGTCCCGTTTTTAGTCGCATTCAAAGCGGTCGCCGACGGAGCGGCACAGGTCCGGGTCGCCGCGCTCGCGCCAGAAATCGACCAGACCGGCCTCTTCGATGGCTGCCTGGAAGTTCGGGTGTTCGCGCAAGAACTGCGATGCCGGGGGCCACACCGAGGTGAAATAAGTCCAGTTCTTTTCGTGGTTATGGACCTCGGCCAGGGCCTCTTCCGGCATCCTCAGCAGGAAGTAATCGTAGAAGTGCATCCACCCATACCACGCGGGCTCCCCCTCCCGTTCCTTGCATGCGAGGTATTCGGGAATGAGTTTCTCGTCGGCCACGGCAACCCATAGCTCGTCCTGGCAGGGCACGGCCAGCTCATAGCCTTCGTACAAGCTGTCCATCGCTTCACGTGCGGCCGCCAGTTCTCCGCGATCGAGATGAATCCAGGCCTGTGTGCCGTAACCATCCATATAACCGAGTTCGGTGGCACGTTCCGCATGCCGCAACGCTGCTTCGTCATCACCCAGCGAGTAGAGATTTTCCGCCCGCCAGCCTCGCACGATACCGGCTGCCGGATCGAGCCGGACCGCGTGTTCCAACTGCTCCCCGGCTTCCCGAAGATAGCCCGCATCCTGGAGAAGGATTCCGTACCACAGACGTGTTGTTGAGTCGTCGGGATCGAGACTCAATGCCTTGAGATACAACTCTTCCCGCTTCCCCCATTCCGGTACAGGGGACACAACTGCCAGAACCGCGTAACTTTCCGCGAGCTCGGGGT
>SMWH01000170.1 GCA_004357005.1 Gammaproteobacteria bacterium | reverse complement strand
TGCTGTCACCACGTATACTCATCGGATTAACCACACCAAAAAAAAGGGGAACGTCCATGCGACTCATGCGCATTGTTACTTTCTTTCTGGCCGCAACTATTCCCGCTCTCGCCTGGAGCCAGGCAGCCATCATTACGGTTCCACCGGGCAATTTCGATATCGAGGGAAACGCTTCGTTCCCGGCGCCTTTTGCAGTTGACGAGGATTTCTGCGATTTCGGGACGCGTTTTCAACAAGTCTACTGGGGCGACGATATCGGCGGTCCTTTCGTTAACGGAATGAGTTTCCGCCAGGATGCGGCTAAAGGGGCTCCCGCTTCCTTCACGGTGCCCGATGTCATCGTCACCCTGTCCCACACGGATGCTCCAACGGGCAGCTTCGGCGGGACTTTCGCCGAGAACATGCAAGCCGGGGGAGTGGTCGTGTTCGCCGGCGATATCGTGATCAACAGCCTCCCGGTCAAGGGCAAGGGCCAAGGCAAAGGCATGATAGGTGGACCCTTTCCATTCGATGTGGATATCCCCTTTGACACCAGCTTTGAATTCGACTCCAGTCACAACCTTCTCGTGGACATCCAGATTCCCATAGGAAGCTGCATCCAGGATCTGGTGCTCGACGCCCAGGAGGACTGCTGCATGGGTGTGCAAGAGAGCAATGATCTGGCGCAAGCGACGGGCAACAACAACCGGGACAACTTCGGGCTGGTCACCCAGTTCTTCATCTCCGGACCGGGATTGATTTTCAATGCCGGCGGGTATGCCGGGAGCTGGTGGTTCGGGCCCAGTCACAACGGCGAGGGCCTGCTCATCGAAATCATCGACATTGGCGGGATCCCTTTCATCCTGGTGTACTGGTTTAGCTACGATTTCCTCGGCAACCAGATGTGGTTGGTGGGTCTGGCCGAATTCAGCGGTTTTGGCCCCACGGTGATTCCGATGGACCTGCCCACGGGCGCCGTCTTCGGGCCCGGTTTTGACCCGGGTGACGTCGTCAGAACCAACTTCGGCACCCTGACGATCGAGTTCTTCACCGAAGACACGGGCGAGGTGACGTTTGCGTCGGTCATCGGTTTTGGCGTCGGCACCTACGATCTTTTCCGGATCACCAGCATTCTCGGCAATCCCGGGATAGACGGCTCCGTCAAGGACGCCGAAATCGGGGCCAACGCCGACTGATCCGATCGATGCCCGGGCGGTTCGATGTGCACGCCGATGTCGTGCATGTCGAACCGCTCGGCGCGCCGGCGTTCTACCTGCCAAGGACCAACTGCAGCGTGTCACCACGCTGGCGTCGGGTAGAGCAAACATGACCGCCATCAGCGCACGACGGCACAAGCACGTTATGCTGCGAACATCGATGCTCTGCGGGAGACTCCCATGCCCTCACGTTTTGCCGTTTTCCTGATTGCCTGCCTTTTTTCCGGCCCGATCTGGAGCGCGGCCGCCCTGATCGTCGTGCCGCCCGGCCTGGAAGCGATCGACGGTGACAGTTTCACCGGCGTCCCCTTTTCCACCTTTCCGAGCTTCTGCAACTTTGGCGAGCGATTTCAGCAAATCTACGACGGCAGTTATATCGGCAGCGTCAGCATTGACGGCATGTGGTTCCGGCAGGATTCTGAACTCGCTGTGGGACCGACGAACTTCACAATCCCCAATGTCATGGTGACCCTGGCGCACACGACGGCACCCGCGGGAACCGCCGGGGGTCTTTTCGTGGAAAACTATGAGGGCGGCGGAACCGTGGTTTTCGCGGGCGATCTGACCATTGACAGCGATGGCGTTGCGGCGGGGAAAGGCGTTCTGCCACTGGCCTTCGATGTGGAAATCCCCTTTCAGCAAAGCTTCCAGTTCGACGCCACCCACAACCTGCTGGTGGACATCCAGATTCCTCTGGCTGGTTGTGCGGCGATCACGGACATGGTTCTGGACGGAGCGAACGACTGCTGCCTCGGCGTGCATTTGAACCCGGACATGGCGGCACAAGGCCCTCTTCCCGGGGGGATCGAAATCGAATTCGGTCTGGTTACCCAGTTCGCCATCTCCACCCCCGGGATCATCTTCAATCCCGGCGGCTATTCGGGCAGTTGGTGGTTTGGCCCCACCCATGATGGCGAGGGCCTGCTGATTGAGATCATCGATGTCGGCGGCGTTCCCTTCATCATCGTGTACTGGTTCACCTACGACGAGTTGGGCAACCAGATGTGGCTGGTGGGTATCGCCGAGTTCAGCGGCTTCGGACCAACGATCATGTCCATGGAATTGCTGACCGGTCCCGTTTTCGGGCCCGGCTATGACCCGGGTGATGTGCTCAGAACCGACTTTGGCACGATCGCCATCGAATTTTTCACGCCGGACACGGGCGAGATGACCTGGGCCTCGGTGATCGGCTTCGGCGCCGGTACCTACGACATATCCCGGCTCACCAGCATTCTCGGCAACCCCGGGGTAGACGGCTCCGTCAAGGACGCTGGAACCGAAGCCAACGCTGACTGACTGGTTTAACGTTCGTGCGGTTCAATGTGCACGGTGACATCGTACATGTCGAAACGCTCCGCGAGCAGCCTTTCCACCGCATCCGCCACCGTATGCGACAGGGCCGTGGACAGGCTCGGGTCCACCGCCACGACCACATCGGCGCTGGCGCGGCCGCCGGACCGGCGAGACCGCACCCGACGCACCTCTCGAACATGGGGAACCTCGCTGATCGCGGCGATCATTGGCGCGGGCTCCACCACCGCCGCGTCCACGAGAATTGGCACAGCGCGGCGGAACAGACCCCAGGCCATATAGAGGATGAAAGCGGCTATTCCGAAAGTCAGCACCCGGTCCAGCCAGGGATAGCCCGACGCGGCAAACTGCCAGCCGACGATGATCACGGCGGTCGTCAGAACATCAGCCACCGTGTCGCGAACATCGGCGTGCAACAAATCAGAATCCAAACGCTTCGCCCACCACCACTCCCAGGCAGCGCTGGCAATGTTGACGCCGAGCACGGCAAGCATCATCCACAACGCCCAGGGTTCACTCACCGGTGCATCGCTGGAATCCGTGATGGCTCGCATGGCCAGCTCCACTGCCAGCACGGCCAGGACCGTAGCCAATGCAAACACGGCCAGTGGTTCGAATTTCTGATGGCCGTAGGGGTGATCGTGATCGGGAGGCCGGATGGAAATACGGTAGGCCAGCCAGGCCACGATGTTGTTGGCCAGATCCGAAAGGGAATGCAGCGCGTCCCCGACGATGGCCATGGAGCCCACGGACATACCGACCGTCAGCTTGGCCGCGGTGATGACCGCGTTGATCAGGCCTTCGATGATCAGGACGCGTGGGACCGTCATGGCTATCAATCCGCCCTCAGGCCACGCTGCAGGCCAGAATGCGGCTGATCTGGCAAAGCGGCCTGGCGCTCTCGTCAGACCAGACGTTGAATGCTTCCTGTGTCTTTTTCAGATCCCGCTGTGAGGTGGGTTCGCGATCGACGACCCCCTGCCCGATCAGCGCGCGAGTCACGTCACCGGTGATGATAAAGGTGTCCTTGCCCACATGGCGCAGAACAAAAGCGCCGCTACGCCCGCCCATGCGCGCTCCGCGCCTGACCAGCATCCTCCACAAACCGACTATGTCTTCGGACGGCCAGTCGGCGATGACCTTTGCAAAAGAGCCATACTCTTCGGCGGTTTCCACCACGAATACGGCATTGTCTCTGACCGCCTTCATTTTTCGATAGTGACGAATGAGCTGACGGTCCGTTGCCAGCTCTTCCAGCTTCTCATCGGAAAAATGCGCCACCCGAAGCGCGTCAAAGCCGTAGAACGCCTCTTCGAATGCCGACCACTTGTTGTTGACCACTTTCCAGACAAAACCTGCCTGGAAAACACGTCTGGCCATAGCGGAGAGATAACGATCATCGCCGAGTTTCTTCAGGGCCGCGGCGGGCTTCGGCCAGGGCAGGACCGCTTCCAGTTCCGTCTCGCCACCTTTATAGGCTGCGGCACGGTCGAAAATTTCGGAGAAGGCATGCATGATGTCCTTAAGACAGTATCGGTGGCGCTGCCAGGCGGCGCAACAAAAGCCCGGGACACAAGTACGTCCCGGGCGAGCATTCAATAACCTCAGTCGCAGACTTTCTTCTGGCTGAAATACGCCGCCAGATTTTCGATGTCGTCGTCACTCAGGTTGGCCACCATCGGCGCCATGCTGGAATCCTTTCGATCACCGTCCCGGAAGCCCTTGATGGACTTGATGAGGTATTGCTCTTTCTGACCGGCCAGCTTGGGCCACAACGGATTGCTTGAAATGCCGTTGGCCCCATGGCAGGCCGAGCAAACAGCCGCTTTCGCCTTACCCTTGGCCGCATCGCCGGCCAACGCCGCCCCGCTCATCAGCAATCCAGCCAGTAAAACAACGACTGGTCTCGTCATTTCGATTACCTCGTCTTTCGATCAAGCGGGCAACGGTGCACCCCGCCGCAAAAAAAACAGCCGGCACATGGTCCCCCGCGCCGCCCTGTTGCTTCAGTACAGCATGTACCTACGCATCCTGCGGCAATTACTTATCACGCTACAGGCCCTGTCCCTGTTACCTTTAGCGTTGGCGCCTGGGGTCAGAATGGATACGCTGCTCGACAAACTGCATCAAGATCACGTCAATATCTCCCGACTCCTGGATATTCTGGAAGAACAGGTCCAGCGTTACGGGAAGGGGGAGACTCCTGACTACCCTCTTATTGTTGACATCCTCCGTTATATGGAGGACTACCCGGATACCGTACACCATCCTCGGGAGGACATGATGTTCGCGCGCATGCGAGAACACGGCGTGGACATGGAAATGGAAACTATCCTGCGAGATCTCGAAGAACAGCATCGGGACCTTCGTGAAAAGAGTTTGAATTTCCTCGAAGCCCTGCGCGGGGATCTCAGCGCTATTGCGGTGCCGCGCGAAGCAATTGAACGGCACGGAATCGCCTATCTGGAAGCCCACCGATCCCATGTGGACATGGAAGAGTCGCGCGTTTTCCCGGCGGCAAAACGAATGCTGGATGAAAAAGACTGGATAGCACTGGACCGCTCGGTGAGTGAACGGGAAGACCCCCTGTTCGGTGCGGTAGTTACCCGTGTCTACCAGTCACTCTACGAGCATCTCGTCGAGCGTTTCGAGAAAGCCCACTAGTCGCTTTCGCCTTCCACGGCTACGTACATCCGTACCAGGTGCGCCAGCGAATCGGCCTGCATCTTCTCCATCACGCGCGAACGATGTATCTCAACCGTGCGCGTACTCAGCCCAAGATCGCTTGCGATCACTTTATTTGATTTTCCAACGACTACTTTTTCCAGGACTTCAGACTCACGTGGCGTCAAAATGCCAAGGCGCGTTCTGATCTCATCAACCTGCTCACGTTGCTCGTGATGCGCTTCAGATCGCT
>SMWH01000169.1 GCA_004357005.1 Gammaproteobacteria bacterium | reverse complement strand
GGGCCGCACCGTCAGCGTGCAAGTGAGCGGCAAGCCACAGATCTCCGCCATTCCGCCGGGAACCTATTGCCTGCCAACGGAGTGACCTGGCGAGTGATTTGGGCCTCCCAACCCACGGATTTTGTGGACAAAACGACCACGGGATTTGCGGCGCAACGCGCGCGGATAACCTAAAATACACGGGTCTACCGCGTTTCGTTTTGAGAGTCGGACGCATGGGATGTGTCTCCAGACAACGGAGACAACATGGCTCGACTCAGATCGTTGAACTCGTATCCGGTTCTGCCCTGGTCCAGGCGGACGGCATGGCGCTGTGTGCTTGCGCGCCGCTCACTTGCGTCCCGGGTGCCCGAGCGGGGAGGCGCCGCTGGACGTGATCGTGCGCCTGAACGCCTGGGCCCGCACATCGGCAAGCAGTCGGGTGTCACCCTCATCGAAATGCTGACGGCGATCATGATCGCGGGGATCCTGCTGTCCGCCGCGGTTCCCGCTTTCAATGATGCCGTTGGCAACAATGCCACCCGGATGGAGGCCAACCGCACCCTGGTGCACATTCAGCTGGCCCGGTCCGAAGCGATCAAGCGCGGTCAGAACGTCTTCATGTGTGTCGCCGATGTCGAGGGCTGCGATCCTCAGGAGCCTTCTACCTGTAAATGCAAGGTCGGCGTTTCCCCCAAGCGTTACGACATGGGCTGGCTGGTCTTTGTCGATTTGGACGGGGACGAGGATTTCGATGACGACTCGGAAGAATTGCTGTTCATCGGTCTGCCCCCGGCGGAACAGGTAGTGATGCGCAGCAACAACCTGATCCAGTTCGGCATCGGTCTGAAACCCAGCGGGACTTTCGCCGAAGAATCCGGCCAGGGAGAAATCGCCCTGTGTTTTAACGGGGAGTCCAGCGAGGGCGTCCCCGGACGCATGGTCGTGGTCAAGGTCTCCGGGCGTACCGAGGTCAAGCAATTGGCGCCGGGCGATAGCTGCATGCCGGACCCACCCGCACCGCCCGGGCCGCCGGGACCCCCCGGGCCGCCGGGACCCCCAGGCGACGATGATGATGATTGATCGGAATCCACGCAGGTTGCCGGCCGGTGAGCACGGTGGCACCGACGAGGCTTCCGGCAGCAAAACGGGTAACGCGTTCTGTCAGGGAGTCATAACGGGCACACTGGAGACAGATCGATGATCACCACATACAAATCTCACAACGGCGTGACCCTGGTTGAGCTGCTCGCAGCGATGATCGTTGCCGGTCTCCTGCTCTCCGCGGCCATCCCCGCCTTCATGGGTACGATCGGCAACAATTCATCGAAAATGGAGGCCAACCGGGCTCTGATGGACATTCAGTTGGCCCGCTCCGAGGCCATCAAACGCGGTAAGAGCGTCTACATCTGCATCGCGGATGCCGAAGCCTGCGACCCGGCAAACCCGAGCACCTGCCGCTGCGGTGTCGATGTTCCAGCCACTCGCTATGACATGGGCTGGCTGATTTTTGTGGACGAGGACAAGGACAAAGATTTTGACGCGGACACGGAACTACTGCTTTTTGTCGGCTTGCCCCCGGACGATGTGGTGACCATGGTGAGCAACGGCACCATCAAGTATGGCATCGGTCTGCAGGCCAACGGGCAAATCGCAAGAGGGGACCAAAACGGCAAGATCGCCGTGTGCTACGACGGCGAATCCAGCGAGGATCTCCCGGGACGCAGAATCACCATCAGCATGACGGGGCGTACCACGGTCAAAATGATGGACCCGGGCGAAAGCTGCACGCCTGGCGACTGACCGGCCATAACGGGAAACGATCGTAACGACGATAATGATGATAAGCCATGCCCTTGTTGGGGCAACGGCGGGCACGGTGGAACGAACCAGGGATCGTCCAGCAAGACGGGCAACGCGTTCTGTCAGGAGAGCTGCAACGGCTCGAAAAAGACAGACCCATGAACATCAGGCACAAGACCCAACGCGGCGCATCTCTCGTTGGACTCGTTGCGGCGATTATCGCGGGCGGCATACTGCTGGGTGTCGCGGTTCCGGGGGTCCAAAGCACGCCCGTTGGCACCGAAGTCCGCAACGAAGCACTCCGCCTCATGGCCGATATCCAATACGCCCGCAGCGAAGCGGTCAAACGCCACCAGGCAGTCAATCTCTGTCGCAGCAAGACGGCCGGAGAAGGTTGCACCGGTCCCGACTGCGATTGCGTCAACGGCCTGGCACAGCGGCAGTGGGACGACGGCTGGCTGATCTATACAGCGTCCAGTGGAGATGCCGGCTTCAGCCCGGATACGGACACGCTGCTCTGGGTCGCTTCTGAATCGCCGCCCCAGATCACCATCCGGGCGAACGAATATTTCAATGGCTGGATCAGCGTGGACGGTGGTTCCGGCGCGCTGGACGAAGCCGGCAACGGCCTGCTGGCAGTCTGCATGAACCAGGAATCCACCGATGACATGCCCGGAATGCTGATCTCCGTGAGCATGTCCGGGCGCCCTGCCATCTCGAAAATCGCCACGGGCGGCGAGTGTGATTTTCCGCCCGTCGTAGAGTAATCCCGCCGAGGCAGTATCCGGATCAGGTGCGCTTGCGCCGCGCCGCATCCCGCTCGAACATCCGGGCCAGGTACTGACCCGTGTAGGAGTCAGGCTGGTTGGCCACGTCTTCCGGCGTGCCCGTCGCGATGATGCGGCCCCCCTTGTCACCTCCCTCCGGTCCCAGGTCCACGATCCAGTCCGCGGTCTTGATCACATCCAGGTTGTGCTCGATCACCACCACCGTGTTGCCCTGATCCCGCAGACGTTGCAGTACCCGCAGCAACTGTCCGATATCGTGGAAGTGCAGACCCGTGGTGGGCTCGTCCAGGATGTAGAGGGTCTTGCCGGTGCCGCGCTTGGACAGTTCCCGGGCCAGCTTGATGCGCTGGGCCTCGCCTCCCGAAAGCGTGGTGGCGCGCTGGCCCAGGTGGAGATAGGACAGACCCACGTCCATCAGGGTTTGCAGTTTGCGCGCGATGGTGGGAACCGGACTGAAAAACCCCAGGGCTTCCTCCACGGTCATTTGCAGAACCTCGTGGATCGTGCGGCCCTTGTAGCGTATTTCCAGGGTCTCCCGGTTATAGCGTTTGCTTTTGCAGACATCACAGGGAACGTAGATGTCCGGCAGGAAATGCATTTCCACCCGGATCACACCGTCGCCCTGGCAGGCCTCGCAGCGTCCGCCCTTGACGTTGAAACTGAAACGGCCCGGCCGGTAACCCCGGGAACGGGCTTCCTGGGTCCCGGCAAACAGCTCCCGGATCGGCGTGAACAGCCCGGTATAGGTAGCCGGGTTGGAGCGGGGCGTGCGGCCGATGGGACTCTGGTCGATAGCCACCACCTTGTCGAACAGGTCCAGGTTCTTGACGCTCTTGAAGGGGGCCGGCTCTTCCCGGGCGCCGTTGAGTTCCCGCGCGGTAAGCCGGTACAGGGTGTCGTTAACGAGAGTGGATTTGCCGGAACCCGACACGCCGGTGACGCACATCAGGAGTCCGGCGGGGATCTCGAAGTCCACGCTTTGCAGGTTGTTGCCCGTGGCGCCCTCCACCACCACGACCCGTTTGGCATCCGGCGGCGTGCGCATGACCGGCACCGGGATGCACCGCTTGCCCGACAGGTACTGACCGGTCAGGGATTCGGAACAGGCCATGATGTCCTCGGGCAGGCCCTGGGCCACGATCCGTCCGCCGTGGATGCCGGCGCCGGGACCGATATCCACCACGTGATCGGCGGCGCGCACGGTCTCTTCGTCATGTTCCACTACGATCACCGTGTTGCCCAGGTCCCGCAGATGGGTGAGGGTGTCCAGCAGGCGTTGGTTGTCGCGCTGGTGCAGTCCGATTGAGGGCTCATCCAGGATATACATGACCCCCACCAGCCCGGCGCCGATCTGGCTGGCCAACCGAATACGTTGAGCTTCACCGCCGGACAGGGTGTCCGCCTGGCGCTCCAGGGTCAGGTACTCGAGTCCGACGTTAGCCAGGAAATGCAGCCGGGTGTGGATCTCCTTGACGATCTTGTCGGCGATCTCGCCGCGCCTGCCGGGCAGGTCCAGGTCGTGGAAGAAGGCGAGCGCCTGGTCGATGGGAAGTCCGGTGATCGCCGGCAGGTTGTGCTCGGCCACCGTCACGTGTCGCGCAGCCCGGTTCAAACGTGTTCCGTTGCAGCCTTTGCAGGGTTTCTGGCTCAGGTACTTGGCCAGTTCCTCGCGCACCGCGTTGGATTCGGTTTCCCGGTAACGGCGTTCCATGTTGGGGAGGATTCCCTCGAAGCGGTGGCGGCGCTTGACGGTGCCGCCGCCATCGGAGTAGTAGCGAAACTCGATGGCCTCGTCACCGCTGCCATACAACACCGCTTTCTGGATCTTTTTCGGCAGGTTCTGGAACGGTATTTCAATGTCGAAGCCGTAGTGCCGGGCCAGTGAACGGATCAACTGGAAGTAATAGACGTTGCGCCGGTCCCAGCCGCGGACCGCGCCACCCGCCAGGCTCAGCTCCGAATGCGCCACGACCCGGTCCGGGTCGAAGAACTGACGAACGCCAAGACCGTCGCAATCCGGGCAGGCGCCCACCGGGTTGTTGAAGGAAAACAGCCGCGGCTCCAGTTCGCTCAGGCTGTAACCGCACCGGGGGCACGCAAAGTGGGCAGAAAAAACCAGCGGCTCGGCTTTCTCCTTGTCCGCGGCGTCGTCCATGGGTACGACATTGGCCAGCCCGTCGGAAAGTCGCAACGCTGTCTCGAAGGATTCCGCGAGTCGCAGTTGCAGATCCGGCCGAACCCGAAAACGGTCCACGACTGCTTCGATGCTGTGCTTCTTGCGCAGCGCCAGTTTCGGGACCGCGTCCAGCTCGCACACCTTCCCGTCCACACGGGCACGCACGAAGCCCTGGGCCCGCAGCTCATCCAACAGTTTCAGATGTTCGCCCTTGCGTTCCTGGACTATCGGCGCCAGCAGCATCCATTTGCTGCCTTCTTCCAGGGCCAGGACCTGGTCGACCATCTGGCTGACTGTTTGCGCCTCCAGCACCGTGCCGTGATCCGGGCATTTGGGTGTGCCCACCCGCGCGAACAGCAGACGCAGGTAGTCGTAGATCTCCGTAATCGTCCCAACGGTGGACCGTGGGTTGTGGGAGGTGGACTTTTGTTCAATGGAGATTGCCGGCGACAGGCCCTCGATGTGGTCCACGTCCGGTTTTTCCATCACCGACAGGAATTGCCTGGCATACGTAGACAGCGATTCCACATAACGCCGTTGCCCCTCGGCGTAGAGGGTGTCGAAGGCCAGAGAGGACTTGCCGGATCCCGATAGTCCCGTGATGACGATCAGTTTGTCCCGGGGCAGATCCAGATCCACGTTTTTCAAATTGTGGGTACGGGCCCCGCGAATCTGGATGCTGTCCATGGTTTTTGCGTCAAAAAGGCCAAACCGAACATCTTAACAGTTGGGCGCGGGCGGGCCCCACCCCGTGTTACTCACTTTTGCAGGAGCGTGAAATTGGGGACAGTTCCAAAAAGGGGGCAGTTCCCCCATTTCCACGCAGCGCTTACCGTGTACCGAGTACTTGAGGAAATGAGGGAACTGTCCCCTTTTTGGTCCCCGGGCAAAAAAGCCCACCAGATCAAGGTCTTCGAACGTTGACCCGGACCATCGCTGCCAGTAAAATGCGCCCCTTCGCCCGGACAGGACGTCCGGGAAGCGCTTAAAAAGCTTATATAAATCAATTAGTTACGGAGCCGAATGCACATGTATGCGGTTATCGCCACGGGTGGCAAACAGTACCGGGTCTCGGCGGGCGATGTGATCCGCGTCGAAAAGCTGGACGCCGAAGCCGGCAGCACCATCACCTTCGACAAGGTGTTGATGGTCGGTGAGGGCGATGCCTCACGTATCGGCCAGCCCTTCCTGGACGGTGAGACTGTCAGCGCCACGGTGCGAGCCCACGGGCGCGGCGACAAGATCGAGATCATCAAGTTCAAGCGCCGCAAGAACTATCGCAGGCACATGGGACACCGGCAAAACTATACGGAAGTGGAAATCACCGCGGTCGCCGGCAAAGGCGCGGCGGGCAAGAAGGCAGCAACCAGGACCGCCAAGGCGCCTGCGGAGAAAGCCGCCGCCAGGAAGGTGGTGAAAAAGACCGCCAAGAAAGCGCCTGCGAAGAAGGCGGCAGCAAAAACGATCGGGAAGACCGCCAAGAAAAAGACGGCCAGGAAAACGGCGAAGAAGAAGGCAGCTCGGAAAGACTAGGGTCAAAGAGGCAGCAGGTTCATGGCTCACAAAAAAGCAGGCGGCAGCACACGTAACGGTCGCGATTCACACTCCAAACGTCTCGGTGTAAAACGCTTTGGCGGAGAAGCTGTGCAGGCCGGCAATATTATTGTCCGGCAGCGTGGCACGCACTTTCATCCGGGGACAAATGTCGGATGTGGGAAGGACTACACCCTGTTTGCCAAGGTGGACGGCAACGTCACCTTCGAAATCAAGGGCCCGAAGAAGCGCAAGACGGTCAGCGTGGTTCCGTCCTCGTAGGGGCGGTTTTCCAGCCGCGAATCGATTCTGCAGGGGCGGCTTTCCAGCCGCGAATCCTCGCAAAAGCCCGGCGGTGTGCCGGGTTTTGTTTATTCAATGCCACCAAAAAGCCATTAGAGGGACCCCGCAGCGACAGCATGAAGGCGTATCAGTCACATATCGACAGCTGTTGCGGGCCGGACGGTCATGAAATTCGTTGATGAAGCGACGATCAACGTTATTGCCGGAGACGGTGGTAACGGCTGCGTCAGTTTCCGTCGCGAGAAGCGCGTTCCCAGGGGCGGGCCTGACGGAGGTGATGGCGGCAAGGGCGGCAGCGTGTACCTGGTGGCCGATGAGGGCATCAATACGCTGGTGGACTTCCGCCATCGGCGACGCTTCAAGGCCCAACGTGGTCAAGGCGGCGCCGGCCGGGAACGCAGCGGCAAAGGTGGCGAGGACCTGCTGGTGCCC
>SMWH01000168.1 GCA_004357005.1 Gammaproteobacteria bacterium | reverse complement strand
GGATCATCTCAGCCAGAGCGAGCGCCGTGCCGTCCGCCACGAAATCGGGCCCGACCCAGGTCTGCTCCGCCGGCCAGATATGTTCCTGGAGCCATTCCATCAGGGGCAGATCGTCGGCGATGCCCCGCAACAGGGACATGGGCGAGTGGGTGTGGGCGTTGACCAGACCCGGGATCAGCGCGTGCTCGGGCAGCTCGACTGTCTGTCTGGCCCGAAAGCCGCCGGCCTTGCGTTGGTCCACCAGGGCAACGATTCGGCCATCCTTGACGGCCACGGCGTGGTTTTCCAGGACCACGCCGCAGGGTTCCACAGGGACCACCCACCGCGGGCGCACCAGCAGGTCGATATCGTGCAACTTGCTTTCAGACATCAGGTTGAAACGTTTCGGGGGCTAACGCGGGCGAAGCAAGTATACTGTTCAGCGGTGCGTCCGGCACGATTCACTGATGCAGATGTTCTGGTAGACGACACGCTCGCCCGCGTGGGTCGTCGGGTCGTGCTGGCTGCGCCGCTGGGTCTGGGCAAATCCGTCCCCCTGGTCAACAGTTTCTACCGGCGCGCGAAGGCCGATCCGGGCCTGGACCTGATGATCGTGACCGCGCTGACGCTCCAGAAACCCGAAGCGCGAGGTGATCTCGAGCGCCGTTTTCTGGGGCCCCTGAATGATCGCCTGTTCGCCGGATATCCCGAAGTGATCTGGTTGCGCGATCAGCGTCGGGGTGAGGTCCCTTCCAACGTCCACATACACGAGTTTTTCTTTGCGCCCGGGAGCCGGATGCACGTCATGGCCGCGCAGCGCGAATACGTCAGCACCAACTACAGCTATGTAGTGCGCGATCTGATCGCCGCCGGCGTCAATGTCATCGCGCAAATGGTCGCGAGGGAAGGTGATACGTACAGCCTGAGTTGCAACCCGGATCTGACGCTGGACCTTCTGGATTATTTTCGCGAGCAAGAGCGGGCGGGGGAACAGGTGGCCTTCCTCGGACAGGTGAATCCACATCTTCCTTATATGTACGGGGAAAGCGAATTGCCCGCGGAGGCTTTCCACTCACTACTGGTGGGCGACCAGGCCGCGCACCCGCTTTTCGGCACGCCCAACGATCCGGTCAGCCTTGCGGACTATGGCATCGCCTTGCATGCAAGTTGCCTGATCCGCGATGGCGGCACTTTGCAACTGGGCATCGGCTCCATGGGCGATGCGGTGACCTATCTGCTGCAGATGCGCCATCGCGACAACGATGGTTACGGCGCATTGCTGGAATCCGCCGGCATACCTGATCGTTACACGGAACTGCTGGAGAACGCGGGAGGTACCGGGCCGTTCACCCTCGGCGTTTACGCGAGTACCGAGATGCTGGTGGATGGTTATCTCGCTCTCTACAACAGCGGAATCCTCGCACGCTGTGTCTATCCGAACGCCATCGTGCAGGAGTTGTTGAACGAAGGTGCGATGAGTGAAGTGCTCGATATCGGCACGCTTGGGGTTTTGAAGGAGCGGGGTCTGCTCTCCGGTTGCATGACGAATTCTGATTTTGAAAGCATGCGCGAACTCGGAGTGTTCCCTCCCGACGCCCGTTACGATCGCGGCGTGGTCACGATGCCCAACGGCGTGTCGATAGCCCTGGATGACGACGATTGTGTCAAAAAACTTGTTGACTTCTGTTCTGACGAACTCCAGGGCGGGGTGATCGCTCATGCGGGGTTCTTTCTTGGTCCCGATGCTTTTTATGAAGCCATCAGGCAACTCTCTCGGTCAGAACGAACCCGCATCGCCATGACGCGCATCTCCTTTGTGAATGAACTCTATGGAGATGAGCGTCTGAAACGGGCACAGCGGCAATCCGCGCGTTTTCTCAATTCAGGTCTGATGGTCTCGCTGCTGGGTCATGTGGTGTCGGACGGACTCGAAGATGGCCGGGTGATCAGCGGAGTCGGCGGGCAGTACAACTTTGTGGCCATGGCCCATGCATTGGACGATGGGCGATCGATCCTGATGATTCGCAGCACCCGGAGCAAAGCGGGGAAAACGCGTTCCAATGTTGTGTGGAGCTACGGAAACGTCACGATACCGCGGCATCTGCGCGACATTATCATTAGCGAGTACGGTATCGCCGATCTTAGAGGGCATTCGGATGAACAATGCATTCGACGTCTGCTCAATATCACCGACTC
Organism: Gammaproteobacteria bacterium; assembly: GCA_004357005.1. GTDB lineage: Bacteria > Pseudomonadota > Gammaproteobacteria > SMWH01 > SMWH01 > SMWH01. The sequence goes on along the minus strand of SMWH01000168.1, from coordinate 3,257 downwards.
GCGTTTCCAGGATGAACTCATGGCAGAGGCGAAGCGACGAGGCAAACTCGACAGGGATTACCGGATTCCCGATCCGTACCGCTCGAATCTGCCAGCAACGATCGAAGCATGGTTTGGCCCGTTGCGCGACCAGGGCTCATTCGGAAATTTCCCCTACGGGACGGATTTCACACCGGAAGAGCAGGTACTCGGCAGGGCGCTGAAAATGCTGGGCGCCTATTCGCAGGCCCGCCGCTTTCCACCGGGATGGTGGAAACATCTGGGCGCATTTGTCGCGACGCCCGCCGCGGCTCGTCCCTATCTGGAACGCATGAATCTTGACCGGCCCGGGTCTCTCCGCGAACGGCTCGAAAGTCGACTCGTGGTCTACGCCCTCGCGCTGTCGGGGAGTATTTAATCCGCGGGTATGTACTTTTGCGACGCTGCGAATACTGGTCGCGAATTCCAAGGGCGGAAGCGGCAAGACAACGCTGGCGACCAATCTGGCGGATTACTACGCCAACGCCGGGTTGCGCACCGCGTTGCTCGATACGGACCGGCAGGAATCCAGTCTTCACTGGCATCAGCTGCGCAGCAATACCCAGGCCCGGATCCACGCCGTGCGCTACTACGGCGCGGCGGCCGGAACCAGTTGGGACAACGACTGGCGTATTCCGGCTGATACTCAACGATTGATTATTGATTCTCCGGCGGGGTTACGCGGATATCCGTTGGGGGATCTGTTGCGGCGCGTGAAGGTGTTGCTGGTTCCGGTACTCCCATCGGACCGCGATCTGGACACCACCATCGAGTTCCTCAAGGAGGTACGACGCCGTTCCGAAATCCGCGAGAACAACGTTCGTGTCGCGCTTGTGGCCAATCGCATGCGCAATCAGACGCTGTCTTCTCGGTCCTTGCGTGAGCGGCTTGCCGAATACGATTACCCCTGCGTGGCGGAACTCCGGGAGACCCAGCTTTATGTGTTTGCCGATGGCCTCGGCAAGGGTGTTCATGATCTGCGCTCGCAACGTGCCCGGATCGTCCAGAAGGAATGGGAGCCCCTGATTCGGTGGATCGAAGGGGGTTCCGGCGCCTCCACGGCCAGTTGAGGGCTTGTAGCAGTTGGAGTAGGCTAACAACGGTCCCCGCGTAGCACGTGGAGGTACAAGCCATGTCTACTTTCCCCCGCGTCTGGGCACTCGTAGTTCTTGCCCTGACGATTGTTGGGTGTGGTGAAGCGCCAACGGGAGGCGATTCAGCCCTGCTCAAGGTATACCGTCATTCCATGGACGGGTCTCCAACGAATCTGGATCCGGTCCAGGGCTCGACGCTGTATACCGATTTCGTCATCAAGAACATCTACGACACCCTCTATTCCTACAAATACCTCAAGCGCCCCTATGAACTGAAACCGAACCTGGCTGTAGCCATGCCCGAGGTGTCCCCCGACGGCCTGACCTACACGATTCGGATCAAACAGGGGGTCGAGTTCGCTGACAGCGAAGTGTTCCCCAACGGCGTCGGTCGCGAGGTCACTGCCCGCGATTTCGTCTATTCACTAAAACGCCATTTCGATCCGGCCAACCGGTCGCAGGGCGCCTGGCTCTGGCAGGGCAAGATTGTCGGGCTGGATCAGTGGAAAGACGCCGGCGCTTCCTATGACGCCGTGGTCAGCGGTTTGCGGGCACTGGATGACTACACGATCCAGATCCAACTCACCACGCCATACCCGCAGCTGGTTTTCACCCTGGCCATGCAACAGTCGGCCATCGTGCCGAGGGAAGCCGTGGAACGTTATGGCCGGGAGTTCGGGGTGAACCCGGTTGGGTCCGGCCCGTTCACGTTGAAGTCCTTCCACACCCAGCGTGCGGTTCTGACCCGGAATGGGAATTTCCGCCAGGAACCCGTCGACATCTATTACGAGGGCTTCGACCAGTCAGTTCATGGACCGTTGGGTCTGGAACAACTGCATGGACGCGCGCCGCCGTTTGTTGACAGGCTGGAAATCCAGTTCATCGAACAGACGGCTGCCCGGTGGAATTCTTTTACCAAGGGAACGGAAGCTCAGTTCACATCCGTGCCGCCAGAGCAGATCGACGTGGTGGTCGCACAAAAACAACCCACCGTCGTGCTCAATGCAGAGTTTGACCAGCAGTATTTCCATACTGCCGAACTGGAAGCGGGGATGATCTACCAGCTGTTCAACATGGATGATGCGAGCGTGGGTTACAGCGATGACCCGGTCCAGAACGAGCGCAACAAGGCGCTGCGTTGTGCGATCCGCATGGGTTTCAACTGGCCGGACCGGATCGATCGTTTCTATTACGGCATCGGACAGGCATATCCCGGTGTTATCCCACCGGTGGTGCCCGAGTTCGATCCCAACATGGCGCAGGAGTCGGTCCTTTATGATCCGGATGGCGCACGGCAATTGCTCGCGGCGAACGGTTGGAACACCTCGAACCTTCCGATCATCGAATACGGCGCGCCTTCGGTGGTGACCCAGTTGCAGATGTTCGAGCAGTTCCGCGGCTGGATGCTCAACATTGGTTACCCGGCCGAGAAGATCAAGTTGCGTTCTTTTGCAACTTTTGGTGATTTCATCCGTGCCGCCAGCGAACGCAAGATTATGTTCCTGGGAATGGGTTGGGGGCTTGATTATCCCGATGCCCAGAACACCCTGCAGTTGTTTTACGGCCCCTTTGGGGCACCCGGTTCGAACTTCGCGAACTGGGTGAACGACGAGTTTGACGCGCTGTATGACGAGACGGCCGTCATGCAGCCGTCAGCAGAACGGACCGCGATGTTCCGGGAAATGAACCAGATGGTGGTGGACGAGTGCGTGCACATCGGTGGGTTCTCCCGCACACGCCTTTACCTCTGGCATCGCGATGTTGTCATGTTTCCCGATCGTGGTGTGCTTGGGGGGTATTTTCTCAAGTACGTTGACGTCGTGATCTGAACGCCTTCAATCGCCGCCGCGGCCCCCGGGTCGCGGCGGTTTGTTTTGCGTGAGGAAAACCGGTTGGGTGGGCGGGCGCGGGGCAGGCGCTCCAAAGTCGGGAAGAATGACGGCTTTTTCGCGCCCACACCCACGCCCGCAATGCATCGGGGGCTGCCCGCGCTCCCGGAAATGTGTAATGCTGCGCGGTTGACGATGAGAATTTCGTACTCAATAAAGTTGTTCGTGACGGTTGTTTTGCTGCTGGCGGGTGGCTGGGCGACTGCACAGGAGTGTTATCCGGAGGTGGTGTGGCTGGTGCGTCATGCCGAAAAGG
>SMWH01000167.1 GCA_004357005.1 Gammaproteobacteria bacterium | reverse complement strand
TCCCCGCCAGACCCGAGAGTTGCTGACGCGACCCGGTAGCGATTTCCTGCACATAGATCGAGGAGTTGCCCTTTTCAAAGGACACATAGGCCAGGTAACGCCCATCCGGTGACCAGTTCGGCGACAACAGTGGTTCCTTGGAACGCACGACTTCCTGCGGACCGAAACCGTCAGCATCGGCAACGACCAGCGCGTAACGCCGTTCGTCGCCGTCACCGGTCACGGTGATATACGCAATCTTGGTGGAAAATGCCCCGCGGATCCCCAGGATACGCTCGAAGATCAGATCGCTGACGTGGTGAGCAACCCGCCGCAGTTCACCCGGCCGCGCTTCGATCGCTTTGCCGAGCAGGCGCTCCTGTGTCAGCACGTCAAAAAGCTCGAACTCGACGACGTAACCACCACCGGTGCCCGGGTTGATCCTTCCGATCACCAGGTAGTTCGATTTCAGCAACCGCCAGGTCGCCCAGTTGATGTCGCTCCCGCGCGTCGGTTTTTCGATAATGTCCGCCTGGGACAGGGGACGGAACCTGCCCGAGCGGTTCAGATCGTTTCTAACGACAGCGCCCACCATGGCGGAGGGCGGCTGGCCGGTTCCCATCCATGGAAAACCGACGATGGCAATGGGCGCTGCTGCCTCAACCCCACGCGTGATTTCGATTTCCAGCACGGCGAATGCCTTGCTGGAAAACAGGATGACCAGCAAAACGATGACAACACATAAGGTATTTCTCGTGGATTTCACGTTCTATTCTTCCGGTTTGAATGTAAACACCAACTGACGCTGAAACACATCTTCAAAACCCCGATAGGGCAAGGGCGAAGCGCGCAAAACAGCCTGCACGATGGAACTCCTGGCCTGCTGATCACCGTTGCAACTCAGGATACTGGCGTCAATGACCTCACCCCCCGGGATCTGATGCACCAGCACCTTACAGGAGAGGCCCCGCACCGCGCTAGGGGGTTTTAGCCAGTTCTGGGCCACATCATTCTGAATGGAGGCCTCATATTGGGCACGCAGGGAGGTTACCCGCTGGGCCGTCTCCTGGGCGCGGCGTACCCGCTGTTCGTTGACCCTGCGTATGGCGTCCTCCGCGTCGCGTTTGCGCTGTTGTTCCAGGTTGGCCAGCCGATCCTGCTCTTCGTGTCGCCGGCGCTCTGCTTCCTCGCGCCGTTTGCGCAGCTCATCGAGACGTTGCTCTTGTGTTTCGCGCTGGCGCTGGATCACGGCGATACGCTCCTCTTCCCGGCGTTTCTGTTCAGCCAGTTCCTGGCGGCGTTTCTCCCGTTCGGCATCGAGCCGCTGTTGTTCCGCTTCCCGCTGACGCCTGAGTTCCAGATCCCTGAGTTGTGCACGCTCACGCTCGCGTTCCCGCATGGCTTGCATGTCCACCACCGTCGCCTGTATGACCAGAGGCTGGGGGTCGGGTTTGCCCGCCAACCAGTCCCAACGGAAAACCAGGAGCCCCAGCAGCAACCCGTGCAACAGCACCGACACGATTACCGCTGCCGACCAGTCCAAGGGGGAGGTCCTTACCGCATGCACAACCCGTCAGTCTTCCTCCGTGTCCTCGGAACCCGGGTCGCTCATCAACCCCAGTTTAGGCACCCCGGCTTTCTGCAAAGCGACCATGACCTGCATGACCCGGCCATAGCTCACCTTGCGGTCGCCACCCACCAGCACCGGGATATCAGGATTGGCGCGCACGAACGCGGACACCTTTGTTTGAAGTGTCTGGGCGTCGATGAGTTCGTCCGGTTCGCCGGCGAGACTCAGCCAGTAGTTGCCCTGGCGGTCCACCCGCACGATCACGGGCTCTTGCTGTTCAGGTTGCAGGGCCGCCGCGTCCGTCCTGGGCAAATCGACTTCCACACCCTGGTGGAGCAGGGGTGCGGTGATCATGAAGATCACCATCAAAACGAGCATCACGTCAATATAGGGCACGACGTTGATCTCCGACATGGGCCGGCGTTTCTTGCGGGTTTCGAGAATGTGTTGGCTCATTGTCGCGTGGCTGGCACTTCAGTGAGCCCCATCAATCCGCAAGATAAGCCTGACGCTGGAGAATGGCGGCGAATTCTTCCACGAAGGTCTCGTAGCGCACCGCGATGCGCTCGTCCCGGGTGATCAGTTGGTTGTAGGCGACCACCGCCGGGATGGCGGCGAACAGACCCATGGCGGTGGCGATCAGCGCTTCGGCAATGCCAGGCGCCACCATGGCCAGGGTGGCCTGGTTCACGTTGCCCAGTGCCCGGAAGGAATTCATGATGCCCCACACGGTGCCGAACAGGCCCACATAGGGGCTGGTGGAGCCCACGGTCGCCAGAAACGGCAGCTGGGACTCGAGCCGGTCGAGTTCGCGCGTCATTGCGACGCGCATGCCGCGCCGGGCGCCTTCCACCCGCACCTGCGGGTCCACGCCCGCGCGCTGGCTCAGGCGCGAAAACTCCCGGAAACCCGTTTCGAACATGCATTCCATGCCCGTGCTGCCGGTGTCCGCAACGGACTCGTACAGGCTGGTGAGATCCGTACCGGACCAGAAGCGTTCCTCGAACCCATCCGCCTCGGCATCGGCGCGGCTGAAGAGCTTGCTCTTCTCGAAGATGACGATCCACGACATGACGGAAGCCGCCAGCAGTATCAGCAGCACCAGCTTCACTACCCAGCTGGCCCCCATGACCAGTGCTATCAGCGACATCTCTCCGTTCATGCATTCATCTCCGAGACAATGGCTTTGGGCAAGCGGCGCGGGCGGAAGTCGCCGGGATCGACGCAGGCTGCGCGAACGCGCGCGGAGCATAGCACCGTCTGATCGCTGTCACGAACAACCTGTTGTTCCAGAACCATGCTGGCGCCGCGTACCTCCTCGAGTAAAACACTCACCGTGAGTTCGTCATCTAAACGGCCGGGCCGGGTGAACTGGATGTCCATGGCGGTGACGATAAAGACCAGATTGTGCTCACCGCGCATCTGGTCCTGGTGGAATCCCAGTGCCCGCAACCACTCGGTGCGGGCCCTCTCCATGAAACGCAGATATCCGGCGTGATAGACGACACCCCCACAGTCCGTGTCCTCGTAGTAGACACGAACCTTCCAATGGAATTCCCGCGTCACTGATCCATCTCCTTGCGGCAACCGGTCGTCCGTTCCCCGCCCCCGGTCACAGCTGCCCATCCTTTACGAGCTCCATGTGCAACTCTCCGTCCTTCATGACGATCCTTCGTCTTCCCGGCTAATCCTTGAACAACTCGGGACGCCCCGGTCCGCGGCGCCCCTCGGGTACACTCAGGCCAAAATGCTCGTAAGCGCGCGCCGTCGCCATGCGCCCTCGCGAGGTGCGGACCAGGAAACCCTGCTGGATCAGGTAGGGCTCCAGCACGTCTTCGATGGTGCCCCGCTCCTCCCCCAGCGTCGCCGCGAGGCTTTCCACCCCCACCGGGCCTCCCTCGAAGTTCTCGATGACGATCTTGAGCAAACGCCGGTCCAGCCGATCAAAACCCCGGTCATCCACCTTGAGCATCTCCATGGCCTTGCGCGAGATGTTCAGGGTGATATGCCCGTCAGCCTTGACCTGGGCGTAATCACGCACGCGCCTGAGCAACCTGTTGGCGATACGCGGCGTGCCGCGGGAGCGCCCGGCGATCTCCGCCGCCCCATCATCGTCGATGTCCACTTCCATGATGGAAGCGGAGCGGCGCACGATGACGCCCAGTTCGTCGTCGGTATAGAACTCCAGCCTTTGCACGATGCCGAAACGATCCCGCAGGGGCGAAGTCAAGAGACCCGCGCGGGTGGTAGCGCCGATCAGAGTGAAGGGGGGCAGATCCAGCCTGATGGATCGCGCCGCCGGACCTTCCCCGATCATGATGTCGAGTTGGAAATCCTCGAGGGCCGGATACAGCACTTCTTCGACGACCGGGGACAGACGATGGATCTCGTCCACGAACAGCACATCCCGGGGCTGCAGATTGGTGAGCAGGGCCGCCAGATCACCGGGGCGTTCCAGCACCGGTCCGGCGGTTTGCCTGAGCCCCACGCCCAGTTCGTTGGCGATCACATGGGCCAAGGTAGTCTTGCCCAATCCCGGCGGTCCGAAAATGAGCACATGATCCAGGGGATCGCCCCGGCGCCGGGCCGCCTCGATAAAGATCCCCATCTGCTCGCGAACCGGCTCCTGTCCCACGTACTCGTCGAGCGTCGTTGGACGTAACGATGCTTCCGCGGCCCTTTCCTCCGGGCGCGCCTGGGCTGTGACCAGTCGTTCAGCGTCACTCATTATTCAGTCCGCCTATTCCGTCCTTTGGGCCTGTCTTTGCAGCGCCGCCCGAATGATCTCTTCGGTACTCAGGTTGTCGCTTTCCACGTCGGCGACCATGCGCGTGGCATCCGCCGAACGGTAACCCAGTGAAACAAGCGCGCTCGCGGCTTCAGCTGCCGGCATGGAGGCCGCGGCGGTCACCGCACCGGTACCGAAGCCATCCAGCCGATCGCGCATTTCCACCATGAGCCGCTCAGCGGTTTTCTTGCCGATCCCCGGCAGGCGGGTCAACGATGCCGCATCACCGGATTGAACTGCCGCCGCGAAGGCCTCCGCGCTCATGCCCGACAGGATCGCCAGCGCCAAACGCGCTCCCACCCCGCTTACTTTTAACAGCGACCTGAACAGCACCCGCTCGTCGGAATGGGCAAAACCGTAAAGAAGGTGCGCGTCATCCCGCACCAGCAGATGGGTCAACAGGGAGACTTCTTCCCCCACGGCAGGCAATGAATAAAAAGTGGACATGGGCGCTTCCAGTTCATAGCCCACGCCGCTGACATCAATGAGGAGACGGGGTGGCTGTTTCATGGCCAGCCGCCCGCGCAAACGCCCGATCACGCTCCACCCCCCGTCGCCCGGGCGATGTTCACGCGGGTGGCGCGACTGTGGCTGTGGCACAGGGCCACTGCCAACGCATCCGCCGTATCCTGTTGCAGTATCTCGCTGAGATTGAGCAACACCCGCACCATGTACTGGACCTGCGCCTTGTCAGCATTGCCGGTACCCACGGTGGCCAGCTTGACCTCACGCGGGGAATACTCGCTGACTGGAAGCGCGCGCGCCAGGCAGGCGCACAAAGCTGCCCCGCGCGCCTGACCCAGTTTCAGGGCCGAGTCGGCGTTGCGGTGCATGAAAACGGTTTCGATGGCGATCTCTTCCGGCTCGTGGACTTCGATGACGGTGACCAGCCCATCGAAAATGATCCGCAAGCGTTCCGGAAACGGACCATCGCCGGCTTTGATGCATCCACTGAACACGTGGACGTTGCCGTTTTTTCGAGAGTCAATAATGCCATAACCGGTAATCCTGGAGCCTGGATCGATGCCGAGGATGCGCGGCATGGGCTTATCCCGCCAGGACCTCCTCGGGAAAATCGGCGTTGGAATAGACATCCTGCACATCGTCCAGTTCTTCCAGCGCGTCAATGAGTTTCAGCACCTTTTCGGCCCAGTCGCCTTCCAGTTCGATTTCGATTTCCGGGCGCATGGTGATTTCCGCCGCGGCTGGTTCCAGCCCACCCGCGAGCATGCCCTCTCGAACGGCGCCGAAGACTTCCGGGGTCGTCAACACGTCAACGGATCCATCTTCGTTGTTGACGATGTCATCGGCACCCAGGTCCAGCGCCAGTTCCATGATCTTTTCTTCGTTCGCGCCGGGTTCAAAAGTGATCACACCCAGATTTTTGAAAAGGTAGGCCACGGATCCGTCGGTTCCCAGGTTTCCACCATACTTGTTGAAAGCGTGGCGCACTTCGGCAACGGTCCGGTTCCGATTGTCGGTCAGGCAATCCACCATCACGGCCACTCCGCCGGGCGCATAACCTTCATAACGGGCATCCTCGTAGCGGACATCGCCGGACTCACCCGAGGCTTTTTTGATTGCCCGGTCGGTCGTGTCCTTCGGCACATTGCCGGCGTTGGCCTTGTCCATGGCCAGTCGCAGGCGCGGATTGGCCTCCGGGTCGCCACCCCCGTCACGTGCGGCTACGGAAACCTCGCGAATGAGACGCGTAAAGAGTTTGCCCCGTTTGGCATCCTGCCGTTTCTTGCGGTGCTGAATGTTGGCCCACTTGCTGTGTCCGGCCATGGGGTCTCCTGACCTCCCTTGTGGTTGCGAAAATGTTACACGAAGGCAGCCCCGCCCGCCCGGGCCGTGCCTTGCCCTCAGTCCGCAGGGTGCGTCCCGCTGAAACGGCCGTTCTCCAGAAAATGGATCGTTTCCCGGGCGATCGCCGGCGACATGAGCATGGAGGTGTGGCTCACGGGCAGGGTCATGTGGGCGGTGACGCCATCCAGGCGGGTTTCCTCTACCGCCACCGTGCCATCGTTGGG
>SMWH01000166.1 GCA_004357005.1 Gammaproteobacteria bacterium | reverse complement strand
ATTTTCCCGTCTTTAACAACGATTGCCGTGTCGGCGATCACACCCGGGGCATCGTCCAGCACCCCGGGAAACGCAGTGGCGCGTTTGCCTTCCAACAAACCGGCGCCTGCGAGCACTTTCGGTGCGGCACAGATGGCGGCAATGTAACGCCCGGTATCCGCCATCTGCCGCAACAACTGATTCACCCGCTGGTCCGCAGCCAGGTGATCCGCACCCGGCAGCCCACCGGGCAGAACGACCATGTCGTAATCGGATGAAAGCGCTTCGTCGAGAGTCGTGTCAGGCACCACGGTGATTTGCCGACTGGCTCGCACCGGACCGTCGCGCAAACCCGCTGTGACCACCTCTATGTCAGCGCGGCGCAGCAGGTCAACAATCGTTATCGCTTCGAGCTCCTCGAAACCCTCGGCAAGTGGGACAAGGACCCTGACCATGTGGTTACCTCCTGTCGCTTGATCATCTCGCTCAGGGGAATGAGAACAACGCCCTCACTGTGCAACGTAACGAGGCGCGCTTCAAGCAATTCCAGGGTGGGCCCGTAGGGATGACCGATCGCGACCGCGTACCCCGTTTCATGCGCCTTGGCGATGAGCCGGTCAAAGGCCTCGGCAACGGCACTCGCTTCCGGATCGTCGTCCAGGAACACATCGCGCTGAACGGACGGGATGTAGTTCTGCTTCGCCACGCGGAGTGCCACGGTGGCCGGTGTCGTTCGACTGTCAACAAAAAACAGATCGCCACGACGCTGCAAAGCCTGCATCAGCCAACTCATTTGCCGCTGCTTGCGAGTCAGGAGACTACCCATGTGATTGTTCACACCACTGACGTGTGGCACCGCGCCAAGAGCCGCATCCAGGGTCTGGAAAAACTCTTCCTGTGACATGTCCAGCGTCAGACCCGCGGGGCCAACCAGCGCCTGGCTTTCACTTTGCATGGGGAGATGCACCATTACCTCCTTGTCCTGTTTCCACGCCAAACGCGCCAGTCGTGGTGTGTGAGGCGCCAGTGGGAGAAAAGAACAGGCGACAGGACCGGGCAACTCGACAGCGCGCCGGCTATCCAGCGGGCTGTTGCCCAGGTCGTCAATGATGATGCTGATCGCGGGCGTGTCCCCGGCCACAGCGGAAAGTGGCAAAAGCGCACACAGCAGAATCAGATTGGTGTTTGCAAAGCGCAAGCGTGCCCCTTTGTTTATCTGCGCCTGCGTGGACGGAGGCATTTAATCACAATTTCACAACGGAATCCGAAATAGGGGACAGTTCCCTATTTCGGATTTGTTCAATTGCTTTCTGGCCGGGTCATGTTTCTGCTGACCAGGTGCATCCCCTTGAGGATATTCAGCGCTTCGTAAAGCTGATAGTCCTCTTTCAGCAAGTCGGTGGATGGGCGTTCGATTTCACGTTGGGCTGCGTTGTCGTTTTCCAGATGACCGCGAAGATCCGCCTCGGTCGGGAAATTGTTGCCTTCGACTTCCGACAACCTGACATTATCCAGCCGGATATCAGGCGTGATCCCTTCCGCCTGAATCGAGCGCCCGTTCGGCGTGTAGTACATCGCCGTCGTCAACTTCACGGCGCTGCCGTTTTTGAGCGGCAGGATAGTCTGCACGGATCCTTTGCCAAAGGTCTGTCCGCCCATGATCAGAGCGCGCTTGTGATCCTGCAGGGCCCCGGCAACGATCTCCGAGGCGGACGCGCTTCCGTTGTTAACGAGGATCACGATCGGCACGTCAGCCACCCGCTGGCTCGATGTTGCTTCAAAGCGAAGATCGGCTGCGGAACTGCGACCTTCCGTGTACACGATCAGGCCATCGTCCAAAAACAGATCCGCCATGCCCACGGCGGAGTTCAGAACGCCACCGGGGTTGTTGCGCAGATCGAGAATCAGCCCCCGGAGCTGGTCATCGGATTCGTCCAGCAAAAAATCAATCGCCTTGGAAACATCCTTGGGCGTGCGAGTCTGGAACTGACTGACACGGATATAGCCGAAACCCGGCTCGAGAATCTCGCGTCGGGTCACGCTGTCAATCCGGATGATTTCCCGGGTCAGAGTGACTTCGAAGGGCGACTCCTTTTCCCCGCGCACGACGGTCAGCGTCACATCCGTACCCGGTTCTCCGCGAATCTCGTCGATGGTTTCGGTGAGCGTCATCCCGAAAATCGGGCCTTCGTTGAGCCGTGTGATGATGTCGCCGCTTTTGAGTCCGGCGCGCGCGGCGGGTGTTTCATCAATCGGCGCCACAACGCGGATGAGACCGTCTTCATCCATCTCTACTTCCATTCCCACACCACCGTACTGCCCGCTGGTCCCCATCTCAAGGTCCGCGTAGGAACGGCCATCCATGTATACAGAATGGGGGTCGAGGCCCGAGAGCATCCCCTGGATGGCGAATTCCAGGAGGGTCCGGTCATCGATATCTTCGACGTAGTCGCGTTTGATGCGGGAAAACACTTCGCTAAAGGTGAGCATGTCATCCAAGGAAAGAGGTTCAGGCGTCTGCTCTTCCTGACCCGCCCAAGCCGCGCCACCCAGCACCAGGCTCACGCCCAGCAGCAGGCCACAGATCAGAAGGACGTTGTCACGAATTCGACTGGACATATTGTTCTCCGGCAAGAAACGACTCCCCTTGATGCACTTCCCTGGTACAAGACCCCGGAACCATCTGGATTATAGCGCCCGGCTGGCGCTGCCCGTGTGCCGCCGGACCTCCGGCACGGTATTTCAACCTCAACGGCGCAAAAAACGGGCTGGATCCACCGGCTTCCCATCCTGTCGGATCTCGAAATACAGCGCAGGTTCCGCGCGACCCCCGCTCGCCCCCACACCACCAACGACGGCGCCGGAAGACACCCAGTCTCCCAGTTCGACGAAAAGGCTGTCCGCATGAGCGTACAGAGTGAGCCAGCCGCCGCCATGATCCAGAATCAAAATCAGCCCGAAGCCACGCAGCCAGTCCGCGAACACCACCTGCCCGGCCGCCACCGCCTGGATGGGCACGCCCAGGTCAGCACCGATGAGCCAACCGCGGCCGGCGGCGCCAAATCCGGCCAGAACGGCCCCGACCGCCGGAGCATCCAGCTTGCCGGCCAGTGAGCCGAAATCCGGCAACTGGGCCCGGCCTTCCGCCTCGGTCAGCACCTGCCGGAGGGCTTCCAGCAGTTGCTCCAGTTGCGAGCGATCCTGTTCCAGCCGCGCCAACTGGCCGGTCTCGTCGGCGAGTTGAGCTTCCAGGTCATCCAGCACGAGGGCGCGCAAGGCCCGGCCCGTCTCGAGTTGTTCGCGCTCGATCTGATGCTGTTCCCGGAGATCCTCCAGAACTCCGGTCTCGCGCTGAACCTCGTCTTCCAGCCGTGTCAGTCGTGCGATGTGGCTGCTCACCAGTTCGATCTGACGCACTCGCGCCTGGCTGAAATAGCGGTAGTAACCGAACAGGCGCACCAGGGTGGCGGGGTCGTTCTGGCTCAGCAGCAGTCGCAAATAGTCCTGCCGGCCTGCCCGATACGCCGCTCGCACCTGCGAAGCCAGCGCTTGCCGTTCTGTGGCCAGCCCCTCTTCCGTGACTTGCCGCTCATCCCGGAGTGACACAAGAGCTGACCGTTGCCGGTTGATACCCTCATTCAAACCCTGGATTTGGGCAACGGTCCGGCCGATCTGTGTCTCAGCCACCTCGAGACGGCCAGAGACGTCGTCGCGTTCGACGTTGAGCGCCTCAATCTGCCCCTGAACCTCGTTGATCCGGCCCCGTATCGCCTCCAGCCGGGCTTCCACTTCATCGGAGGTAGGGCGGTCCCGGGCCCCGCCGGGGCCGGCCAGCCAAAGCAGGCAAAACAAGGCCAGGAGCGGACGGGGGCTATTGAAACGCGCTGACACGTCCCCAAGATTAGCAAGGGCCGGCAATCCGGGTCATATTTGGGGATTTTTGAGCCAAAACGTCGCCGGCCAGTGTCCCGAGAGACCAGGGCCGTATAGAATACGGCCCCTTTGCCGCCGGAAACGGACCCCTCACTACGGATCAGGGCCATGGAAGAATATCTGGAGTTTGCCACCCGCCACTGGGCGCTGAGCCTGGCCTTCGTGGGCGTGCTGGGGGCGTTGATCATCACGGAGGCGGGCCGTTTTACGCGCCGTTTCCGGGAGGTCTCCCCCGGTCGAGCCACCCAGCTCATCAACCGGGAAGACGCGCGCGTCCTTGATGTCAGCGCCGAAAACGAGTTCGAGACGGCGCACATCATCAACGCCCGGAATATCCCGGCCGGACAGCTGGCCAGCCGGGACAGGGACCTGAAGAAACTGCAGAAAAAGCCGCTGGTGGTGTACTGCCGCAATGGGCAGCAGTCCCTCAAGGCCTGCTCCCAACTGGACAAGATGGGATTCGAGGACCTTTACTGGCTCAAAGGCGGGTTCGCCGCCTGGCAGGGCGATAATCTGCCTGTCGCCAAGGGCCGGAAATAGGCAATCCCCACAGTGACAGCCCAACGGCGGCGCTGGCATAATTTCATGTTTGCGCTCTAACGTGTTGTAAATAAAGGACGACAAAGACAATGACGGACGAAAACACTAACCCCGAATCACAGCCTATCCCGGAGGCCACCCCGCCCAGCGCGATGGAAGGAATCCAGTTCGGCATCCAGAAGGTGTACGTCAAAGACACCTCCTTTGAGGCGCCGAATTCCCCGGGCGTCTTCACAGACGGACAAACATGGGAGCCGGACATCAACGTCAACCTGAACAACTCGTCGAACCCGATGGGCAACGACATGTTCGAGGTAACGCTGACCCTGACGGTCACAGCCAAACTCGGTGACAAGACCGCCTTCCTCGCTGAAGTCCAGCAGGCGGGCATCTTCGGTATCCGCGGCGCCGGCGAGAACCAGATGGGGCCGATTCTCGGCAGCTATTGCCCGAACATCCTGTTTCCCTTCGCGCGCCAGGTTATTTCCAACCTGGTATCCGAAGGCGGTTTCCCCACGCTGCTGCTGTCGCCGATCAATTTCGAGGCACTCTACATGCAGTCCATGAAGGAAGCCGGACAACCCGCTGCCGCCGAGGGAGGCGCCACGCTCTAAAGGCGCTGCCTGCCCATGACCCCGGGATCAAACATCCTGGTCGGCGTCATCGGCGCGGGATCATGGGGAACCGCTCTGGCCATTCATCTGGCGCGGAGCGGTGTCCCCACTATCCTTTACGGGCACGACGCCACGGCCATCGAGCAGATGGCCGAGGCTGGCTGCAACGCCCGTTATCTTCCCGATAACCCCTTTCCCCCGTCACTCGAGGTCACGGCGGACATTGCGACTGCCGTATCGGGCGCGACTGTGGCGCTGGTGGCAACACCGAGCCATGTTTTCGGACCGGTCCTCGACCAGCTGATCCCGCACATGAGAGAAAGCTGCGGGCTGGCCTGGGCCAGCAAGGGTTTCGAGAGTGGCACCGGTCGTCTGCTCCACGAGGTTGCTGCCGAAAAACTTGGGCCAGACGTGCCCACGGCGGTGGTCACCGGCCCGTCCTTTGCGAAAGAGGTAGCCGCAGGGCTGCCAACGGCCGTCACGGTGGCCTCGACCAGCGACACCTTTGCAGACGAGGTGGCCTCCGCCCTCCACCACGGCACCTTCCGCTGCTATACCAGCCAGGACATGGTCGGTGCCGAGCTCGGCGGGGCGGTGAAAAACGTTCTGGCGCTGGCCACCGGAGTTTCCGACGGAATGGGCCTGGGGGACAATGCCCGGGCCGCGTTGATCACCCGCGGCCTGTCGGAAATGATGCGGCTCGGTGCCGCGATGGGCGCAGACCCCGAGACATTGACGGGCCTGGCCGGAATGGGTGATCTCGTTCTCACGGCTACCGGCAGTCTGTCACGTAACCGGCGGCTGGGGTTGGCGCTGGGCCAAGGCCATCACCTCGGGCATGCCCAGGAAGAAATCGGGCAGGTCGTGGAAGGCGTCTATGCTGCACGCGAGGTGATGACGCTCGCGAAACGCTACGAAGTGGAACTCCCTATCGCGCAGCTCGTATACGCAATCCTGTTCGAGGACATCACGCCGGTGGAAGGCGTGAAGGCATTGCTTGCCCGCGATATGCGCGCGGAATTCGACTGAGCGCGAGCACAAAATGAGTCTGGACGAAGCCTGCAAATCGGAAATAGAAGAACTCCATGCTTTCATCCAGGCCTGGATGCGCGGCACCCTGCCACGCACGACGCAAGCCTTCGAACGCTTCGACAACCCCCTCTCTGATACCTTTCTCGTGGTTCATCCCAGCGGGCAAAGCGACGACAAGACGTCCATCTGCCAAAAGGTGTACGGCGCCCATGGCGTCAAACCGGATGACTTCACTATCGAAATCCGCGACATCCGTTCACGTGTTGTTCACCCGCCCTGGTGCCTGCTCACCTATGAGGAGTGGCAGAGCAGTGGCGGCAAAGAAACAGGCCGGATTAGCTCGGTGTTGTTTCGCGAAACGAATGGTGAGTCCGGAGATGGCGTGGCATGGGTGCATCTCCATGAAACCTGCCTGAGCGAGGAACGATGACACGAACCGGACGCATCGTCATCGCGCTGATGTCCAGCGTCCTGGCCTTTTTGCTGCTGATGGCCGCGATGGGCGCATGGTGGTGGCAGACCCATCGGGGCGATCTTGAGCGCGACTCACAGATCGCAGCATCTGAAGGCATGCGCTTTGGGGAAACGTCCAACGAAGCGGGCTGCCTGGAGCAGGCATTGCTGCGCCATGACGCATGCCAGAACTTCAGTTGCCAAGTGGGCAATAACCTGTTCTTGAGCACCTGTCTGAAAACCGCAGGGCCCTCGTCAGGATTTTGTATCGACGTGCCCGCAAGAGACGAACTCATGCAAACTGCGCTGTGGCGACGGAAGACATGCACCGAAGTCGACCGGCCGGACAGTTTCTGCCAGGCCCTGTTGAACCAGGTCCAGGCGCACTGCCAATAAGGGATCAAACGCCCGCGGTTTCCTGGCAAGCGGTCCCGGTATGCTGACAAGGAATCAGGTCCCGTCGGCGCCCTCGAACCCGAGCTGGCGCCAGGCTTCGAACAGCACAACGGCGCAGGCATTGGACAGATTGAGGCTGCGATTATCGGGTTGCATGGGGATTCGTAGCACGGTATCCGCCCGGGCCAACAATGCTTCCGGAAGCCCGCGGGTTTCCGGGCCAAAAACGAGGGCATCACCGTCGGCGTAGTCCACGTCGGTGTAGACCGTTCGTCCGTGAGTGGACACCGCAAGCACCCGTCGAGGTTGCACAGACTCACGGAAAACGTCGAAACTGGCGTATTCGTGCACCGGCGCCAGATCCCGGTAGTCGAGACCGGCCCGGCGCACGCGCGCCTCGTCCAGCTCGAACCCCAGGGGATGGATCAGGTGCAACGCCGCCCCGGCGTTGGCGGCAAGTCGCATGATGTTTCCGGTGTTGGGCGGAATCTCGGGTTGGTACAGCACCAGATGCAGCATGCCGGAACTCTGTAGGGTCCAAAGGGGTTCAGAGTACCAGTATGGGCAAGTTTTTCTTCCAGCCGGTCTATGACTACGTCGCGGCTTTGCGGTTGCTCAGCCCCGTATGGCCGTGCCTGCTCATGGGCTCAATCGGGCTGTTTGTGGGCTGGTGGGTCTATGTTCCGATCCATGAGCTGCTGCACGCCTGGGGCTGCATCGTGGCGGGTGGGGAAGTCACCGAACTGCAGATGAGCGCCGAGTACGGAGCGGAATATCTCAAATTCTGGTTTCCATTCATCACGGTCGGTTCCGACTACGCCGGCCAGCTGACCGGATTTGATACGAAGGGAAACGACTGGATCTACGCTTTTACCGTCTACGCCCCTTTCCTGATCACGATCATTCCCGGCATCCCGCTGTATCAATGGGTGGTGCATCGTTCCAATCCCGGCACCATCGCGTGTTTCTTTTTCGGCTTGCTGCTGCCTCTGGCTTACGGGCCCTTCGTCAGCGTGTTCGGTGACTTCTATGAACTGGGATCCATCGCCGCTTCGAACCTGTACGGGATGTGGGGCATCGATGGGAGCCATTGGCGCAGCGACGATTTTTTTCTTCTGCTCAGCGATATGGGATCTGACCTGAGACCGGTTCGCGCCGTTGATGTCTCGGGAATCACCATCGGATTCATGCTGGGACTCCTGGCGGCGCTTGTCACCTACGGACTGGGCACCATGTTCGGT
>SMWH01000011.1 GCA_004357005.1 Gammaproteobacteria bacterium | reverse complement strand
TACTGGCCTTTTCTCCTGCTGAGCGCGTTGCTCTGGTACCGGTACCACCCGGACCTCATCCCGATAAAGAACTGGCCCCTCAGCACGACGCTGATCCCCAACCCGATGGGCACGACGGTGCAACTGGATCCAGGGCAACTCGCGCTGCCGGTGTCGTGGACACTCGTCTACGAGGTGTACTTCTATATCGGTTTTACCGCGCTTCTCGCTTTCCGGCGTCACACGCGCGTATCAACAGTGCTGGCAATACTGGGCGTCGTTGTCCTCGCCGGCATTTATGCGGTGTACTCCGGCGTGTTCATGCCGGGACGCTTGCTCGATTCGTCCCTGGCCTTCACCTTGTACCTGTCCCCCTTCTGTGTGGAGTTCCTGCTCGGTTGCCTGTTGGGCGAGTGGTATCGGAGGCACACGATCAGGTGGCCGCTCGCCTGGCTCGCATTGGGACTGGCGATGGCCGTCCTGATCGGTTGGGTCAACGCCCGGTGGTTCGCCGGAAACCTGCTCCTCGGCTATTACATACCCCAGCGGGTGCTGCTGTTCTCGGCGGCGGCCTGCGGGTTTGTGTTGTGGGCAGTCGGCCTGGATCAGCGGGGCAAAGCGTTCCTGCCCCGGGCCAGCCTGATTCTGGGCGGCAGTTCCTACGCCCTGTATCTCTCACACACCCTGTGGCTGCAATGGTTCTTCGACATCGGCGGACGGGACTGGCTCGCCCGGAACGGGCTCACGGTACCCGGTTACTGGCTGGCGGCGCTCGCCATGATCATCATGGCCGCCGCCTTCTACCAGTTCGCCGAACGGCCCCTGCACCGGGGGTTCCGGCGAGTACTCCGGGCATGACCGCCACGAGTGAGGCACGTAGTACTGCCCCGGTTCCAGACCTTTGAGAGCGCTTCGTACCGCTTCTTCGTTGCTTACCTTGCTGAAATCGTTGCGATGATGCGGCAGCACCATCCAGATCAAGGCAACGGCTATCCAGGCAAACGCTGACGATACGAGAATCGGCAGCCACAGTGACGTGATGCTGACCATGTTCTCCCCTCCCGGTGTGCGGGACCCGCGGGATCGCGATGTGCGCCCGATTATGCGCTGCGTGAACGCTGCGCCTCATTGCCCGGGCAGGCAACACAGAGGGAGACTACAATTGGCGCCGATGGCGGGACTTTGGACAGAGCTCAAACGGCGCCGCGTGATACGCGTGGGCCTGGTCTACGTGGCAGCCGGGTGGTTTCTGATCGAAGTGGCGGAAACCACTTTCGAACACCTGGATCTGCCTGACTGGACCGTTACCTTTGTGATTCTTCTGATCGCTGTCGGATTCCCATTGACGCTCATTCTTGCCTGGGCGCTGGAAATCAGTCCCGCAGGCATCCGGCGGACACCCAAGGCCGAGCCAACGGCGCCCGAATTTTCCTCCGACGAGTCGCTGCCACCGGGGGTAGCCGTATTGCCGTTCGCGGATATGAGCCCGGATCAGGACCAAGGCTATTTCTGTGACGGGATGGCGGAGGAAATCCTGGACGCTCTCGCTCACGTGGGTCATTTGCGCATCCCGGCCCGTACCGCCTCCTTTCGATTCCGGGACGCCGGCGATGATATCCAGTCCATCGGACAAAAACTCGGGGTTCCGGTAGTGCTGGAAGGCAGCGTGCGAAAATCCGGGAACCAGTTGCGTGTTACTGCTCAGCTGATCGACGCAGCGAACGGATACCACCTCTGGTCCGAGTCCTTCGATCGCTCACTCGAAGATGTGTTTGCCATTCAGTCGGAGATTGCACGCAAGGTTGTCCAAGCATGCCAGGTTACTCTTTCTCCTTCTGAGGAACACGAACTGGAGAAAATACCCACGGTAAACGTCCAGGCCTACGACCGGTATCTGCGCGGCCGCCAGTTTATCTACCTGTACACACGCAAGGCAATCGCTGAATCAAATCGCCTGTTCAAGGAAGCTTGCGATATGGATCCCGATTTTGCGCTCGCCTATTGTGGTCTCGCGTACAGCAACGCGACCGCCTACCATTTCCTGGACCACAGTGAGGAAAAGCTGCGCCTGGCGGTTGAGAACAGCGAAAGAGCGCTGGAACTGGCGCCGGACCTGGCCGAAGCACACCTGGCCCGCGCCATGGCGCTGTCAGAGCAGGATAACCCCGACGCGATACGGGAATTCAAAAACGCCATTCGTCTCGATCCCCGCCTTTACGACGCCTATTACTACTACGGCGTGGAGCGTTTTCATCGTGGCGATTTTGAAAAAGCCATCGAACTGTTCAACGAGACCACGCGTCTCGAACCTGATAATTACCTTGGATATTCGATGCTGGGCGCGGCCTACCACGCCCAGGGACTGGGCGGTCTGTCCACCGAGTCTGCGCGGCGATCCGTCGAACTGATCAAGCAGCACCTGGAGGTAACGCCGGATGACCTGCGAGCGATAGTTCTTGGCGCGACGGATCTCGTGGAAATCGGGGAGGAGGACGAAGCAAAAACATGGGCTGAACGCGCGCTCGCCATGAGTCCCGAGGAGTCCAGCGTGCTCTATAACGTGGCCTGCGTTTACGCGGTAACAGGCCAGACCGACAAAGCCATGGATGTGCTGGAAAAAGCCGTCGTGGCGGGCTACGCAGGCATGGACTGGCTCACCCACGACTCACAACTCGACAACCTCCGCGAATTGCCCCGATTTGCTGCGTTGCTGGAGAGCCTGGACTGACAGGCACGACGACCCGCGCGCACTCAGGCGCACCGGTTATCCTGACTGTCGAGTTATCCGTGGACCGGTTCAAGCTGAACGGGCATTCATGCTGGGTTCAGCATGAATGAACCATAATCATGCTCCAGTTGATGGACCAACAGGAGTTTTGACATGTCATTCAGGTTGTTGATTCTTGCATCACTCGCAACCGTGGGTCTGGTTTTTGCAACAGCGGCCAGCGCGTCCGGCCAGGCCCATCACGGTTACACATACGGCAATTCCCATCATGGACACCACGGGAGCCACCATGGGTCTTCCTATTCCTATGGCTACGGTTACCGGCCCGGGAGCTATGGGCACAAGAGCCGCTATGGATACGGTGGGCACCGGCGGTCCTCCTATTCTTACGGTCGCGCCTATGGTGGCGGTAACGTGGGCCGCAGCGGTTATTACTCGGGAGGCTGCAAGTCCGTTTACAAAATCGATTACTGGGACGGTCACAAGGCACGGATCGGCGGCAACCAGTGCTTTGATCACTATGGCAACCCCTACATCGTCCCGGGCAGCCGTTACATCGTCGAATACCTGTATTACTGAAACAAGGACGGGCCCACCAGGGCCCGTCACTCGGTACATGAATACCAGGCGCGGCTATTCAGCAAAGGAACCGAACAGAAAAAACAGCATCGCGCCGTTAAAGGGATCCAGCAGAATTGCCGCGTAAGTCAACGCAAGCATGAAATAGGCGGGTTCGGTGTAGTAGGAAACCGGACCGCTCCCGAATCTGAAGAACTGGAACCGCGTCACGCCGTGATAGAACAGCGCCAGGCCGACGATCACCTGGGCCTGGAACGCCAACTGCTCATAGCCATACATGGCGACCCCCTCGCGGAATCTGGTTTCATCGCCTTTGCCAAAGGGATCAATGAATTCCGCTGACCAGGTGATCTGGGCTCCCCCATCACCTGTTCCAACACCGTGAATCTCAGACTGCACATCGTCTTGTCCTCCCTTGGCAAAGGGGTTGACGAAGTTAAAGGGAAAGCTGCAGTTCTGATCCGTGTAGACCGGCAGGCCGCCACCGGTTGTGGGATCGAGCAATGCATAGGCAGTTTGCGTCACCCCAAGGGCCATGGGCGGAATATCAAAGATTCCGATGTCGTATTCGAAGGGCAGGCAATCGCTGCCGAAACCGATGTCCAGCAAAGCTGCGTAAGTCGGATCAAAAGCATCGGCATAGGCCGAAGTAATCGATTGCGCCGTGACCGCGCTGAAACCGAGATTGATATCGCCAAACGGATCCGGACCCAGTGGTCCACCTTTCACAGGAGCCACGTGCTGCTGAATCATGACGTTGACCGGCGTGTCGGGGTTGTAGAACACATCCATGTCCTGAATCGGTTCCGTCGTGAAATTGTTGTCCCCCTTCGGCGTTCCCAGACAACTGGGACACAAAGACGGCGCGTTGAACAGCAGCAAGGTGATCAAGTGATTGAATCCCGGTGTCCCTGACACGCCCTGGGCCCATACGGGTTCACCGTCTTTGTAGAAGTAGATCGTCAGGACCGTCACATCACCCTGGGTCAGCAGGGTAAATCCCCAACCGGGTGTCGAGAACGGGAAGTAGTGCCCCGTGAGATTGGCCAGGGCCGGGTCCGGGTTGAACCGGGAAAACGTCACGTTGGCCTGCCCCGGCTGTCCATTGAGAGTCCAGGATACCGACGCGTTGTCTTCGTCCGACCAGTTGATGGTCATGGATCCGACGGTGGTGTTCTCGGCGGTCTGAGTATTGCTGTCCCAGGAAAACACATCGATATCTCCGGTCCAGCCCATGCCGTCCAGTTCCCCGACGACCACGTACCAGATGGGCGAACCATCCGCCAGATAGGTAAACCAGACCACGAACAGCAAGTTGCCGACGATCTGGATATCCAGACCCCAACCGACGGTCAAGGGAGCGAACCAGTTGCCAAGACTGGGGATGAACGCACCCTTTTCGCGGGCCGGCGATACTTCTGTCTCGAACGCCCCCAAGTGCTCCAGCAAATCCCCTCCTAACATGAACGGCGTTTCGGCACCTGATGTTCGTAGCGGCTCAACGAAAGTCTGGCTGCCGGCCAATGCAGACCCGGCGGCAGCCAGGAAACAAGCAAGCACACAGAAAGCAAAGCGACGATTGATCATGATCCCTCCTGCTGGGAATCGACATCAGGGTCTCAAGTATACGGCGTTTGCTTCCGGTCTCTGTTGCAGGCATCACAACTGGTGGGACGTCTCTGCCGCGTGCTGCACAAAGAACTGAGCGTCCAGTCAGCCGGCGGTTTGATGTCCAGCGGCGAAGAACTGTACCGGATCGGCACCTCTGCTCTCACCTTTTCAGTATTGCTCTGGATCGCGCTGCTGGATCACAGGCGCCGGGGAATGATCAGGGAAGCGCCTGCCACCGAACCCGCCCCGGTTAAAGACTAGCCGGTTCCGGTTGGAAGGCCGGCCCTCACCGGGGTCGGTCTTCGGCAGGGCCACTCAGGCCAGCATTTTTCCAGTCGCTCTCAAAATCGTCGCCGCCCAACGGGCGGGGTCTGCTTCATTCATCCGGACTGCGGGCGTACCCGCGTGTGGGTTAAGCTGTGCACACACACTGGCACCGAGGGCCCCGCACTACCATGGCCGCCGCAAACGACGACAATCTCGCACTGTTTTGTGATTTTGAGAATATCGCCCTCGGTGTCCAGGACGCCAAGTACGCCGATTTCGACATCAACAAGGTGCTGGAGCGCCTGCTGGTCAAGGGCAGTATCGTCGTCAAGAAAGCCTACTGCGACTGGGACCGGTATCGACACTTCAAAAAAGCCATGCATGAGGCGGCGTTCGAACTCATTGACATCCCCCATGTCCGCCAATCCGGCAAGAACTCCGCCGACATCCGCATGGTCGTGGACGCCCTGGATCTCTGCTACACCAAGTCGCATGTCAACACCTTCGTGATCATCAGCGGTGACTCGGATTTCTCGCCACTGGTCAGCAAGCTGCGCGAGAACGCCAAGATCGTCATCGGCGTCGGCGTCAAGAACTCGACTTCTGACTTGTTGATCAGCAATTGCGATGAATTCATCTTCTACGATGATCTGGTCCGCCAGAAAAAACAGCGCAAGCCCCCGAGCCGGACAACCAAGTCGAAGAAAACCCGGACAAAAGGCGCCACCAAGGAAGAGCAGCGCATGCAGGAAGCCATGGACCTGGTGCTGGAGACCGCCGCGGCACTGGATGCCGAGCGTGGTGACCAGGAGAGGGTGTGGGGCTCGATGGTGAAACAGGCACTCAAGCGCCGCAAACCCGGATTCAACGAGAGCTACTACGGCTTCGCATCCTTCAGCAAATTGCTCGAGGAAATGCAGACGCGCGGCCTGCTCGACATGGAACTGGACGAAAGGTCCGGCGGTTACATCATTCGCCGCATCGCCCAGGAATAAGCGACCCCACGCAAACGCTGGCGCCGACCCCCGGGACCCGGCGTCATAAGGTGTCGCGCATGTGGCACTGAGGGCAATCGTGGCGTGGGTCGCCACCGTCGTTCGCCGCTGCCAACGCCGCGGTGCTTTCCTGTGAGACCGATGGCGTTGATCCCTGAGACACCCGAAGGTGGCAAAAATCAGGCTAACCAGTGCCTGTTGCAATGCGTCTATACATTGTTAAGCGAGCCAACTGGAGCTCCTGATGACAACCCGCTACCTTTGCCTCGCAGCCAGCTTTTGCGCCTGCTCGTTCGCCCTCGGTGCCCACGCTTCAACGCCGGACGTCAACAGGTACATAGAGCCCTTCGCAGAGGCCGGGCACCTGTCCGGCAGCATACTCATCGCGCAGGGCGATCAGATCGTATTCGCCGAGGCTTTCGGTTACTCGGATTACGACGCCAGCGCACCCAACACTCTGAATACCGCTTTCAATATCGCTTCGATCACCAAGTTCATTACGCAAGTGATCCTGATGCGGCTGCTGGACGAAGGCCTGCTGGCGGTGGACGATCCTCTGTCCAAGTATCTCCCGAACTTTCCCCGTGGCGACGACATCACCATCCAACACTTGTGGCAGCACCGCTCGGAAATTCCCCACATAGTGACAGATGGCGCCGACACCACGCGCCGCTACACGGCGGCCGAAGTGGCGGATCTTGCGGCGAAGACGGAACTCCTGTTCGAACCCGATGCCAGGGAAGCCTACAGTTCCGGCGGTTACTCGGTGCTGGCCCGGGTCCTCGAGATCGCCGCATCGAAAAGCTATGCGGAACTGGTCGCCGAATACGTTACCGGACCCGCCGGAATGCGCGGCGCTCAGGACGCCACCACTGGCGTACCCGACGCCGTGGCACAACCGTATTTGCTTGGGGGCCAAAGGCTGGCGACGCGCGCCGGAAGAAGACCTGTCCTATCTGGTCGGTGCCGGTTCCGTATACGCCTCCGCCCCTGATCTGCTCGCCTTGACGCGGGCATTCGTATCCGGTCAGCTCGGTGAGAAGGTACGCGACGCACACCTGGCCGACGGGAACCTGAACTGGAACGGATCAACCGGCGGGTACCGCGCATTCGTGCAATACGACATGGCAACCGATCGCACGGTGATCTTTGTCGGCAATCTCCAAAGCGGCGCCGTGGAGTGGCTACGCTCAAATCTCATGGATGTGGCAGCCGGCAAAGCGGTGAAACAACCGATGCTGCCGACCTTCGTTGCCACCGATCAGTTCAACGTGGACGGCCTTGCGGGCCGTTATGAGCTACGCCCCGGCACCGAACTACCCCTGCGCGTTGACGATGACGGGATCTGGATGGATGCCTGGCTCCTGATCCCAACCCAGTCCGGCGATTTGTTCTCACTCCAGGACTATGGCGTGATTACGCCGGTCCGGGATGAAACCGGCGCCGTCACGCGGCTGGATTGGAAACGGGGTGACGACGTCTGGCCCATGAAACGCGTGGGCGACTAGCCGGTTTCGCGCTTATTGCAGGTGACGGGTCGCCAGGAGCACCTGAAAGCGCGGATCCTCGCGCAACGCGTCGAGGTCGCTGTCGTTAATGAGATAACCGTCTTCCTCGAAACCGGCGTCTAATGAGGACCCCAGCCACTTGATGGCGGCATCGATATTTCCCTGCAGCGCGTTTGTACAGGCGAGCTGGTACATCGCCATCGCCCGGGTCGCTGGAACTTCCAGCGCTTTGGAGTAAGCGGCCTGTGCAGCCGGGTAGTCCCCGTCGAAGTGATACCCCAGCCCCACATCGAGCCAGAGGTACGACAGCGCGGGTTCTGC
>SMWH01000165.1 GCA_004357005.1 Gammaproteobacteria bacterium | reverse complement strand
CTGGCCCGGGCCCGGAGTTGCAGGGCACGGAGCTTTTCCTCGTCGCGGAGTGGCTTGAGGGGATAAGTGGCCCCCCAATTGAGGCGCGAAACCAGGTCGGGCAGGCAGAATCCTGCGTCTTTGAGGGCAGCCTCGCTGGCGCCGACGAACCGGCGGCCAGCCTGCTTGAGCCTGTTCAGCAGATCGAACACGCCCCGTTCCCAGATCTCATCGCCGGCGATGGCGTCCAGATCGTCCAGGCAGACCAAATCCAGATTCTCCATCCCGTCCAGAAGCTGCACGTCGAAGTCCTCCCGGTCGCCCAGGGGCAGATACCCGGCCCGGTGACCGGCCTCAGACGCCACGCGGCAGGTGGCCGTCAATAAGTGGGTCTTGCCGCTGCCAACGGGACCCCGCAGGACCAGCCAGTAGTCCCCCGCGCCCGTCGCGGCGGCCTCCAGTTCGGCCTGCACGAGCGCGTTGGGACCGGGGAAAAAGGTCCCCAGTGTCTGGTCGGCAGCGCCGAACCGGAATACGAGTTGGCGGTCCATTGGATTATTCGCCGCGGGCGGCGGCAGCTTCATCGCGGGCCTTGAAACTCCACACCCACACGTAATGTAAACCGCTGGCCACGGTAGTGGCGAACACGAACCAGACCAGTGTTTCCAGGAACTGCACGCTGAACACGGGCCAGACCTGGTTGAACAGCACGACGAGCACCAACCCGATCTGGGCCACGGTGTTGAGCTTGCTGAGCTTGCTGGGTTCCGGTCGCAGGGGTTTGAAGCGGAAGTGATAGATCGTCGCGCCGACCACGATGACCACATCGCGCACCAGCACGGTCACCACCAGCCACACGGGCAGAAGTTTGAGAATCGCCAGCGCGATATAACAGGCCGACAGCAACAACTTGTCGGCGATGGGATCGAGCACCGCGCCCAGGCGAGAGTCCCACCCATAGCGCTTGGCCAGATACCCATCCACGCCGTCCGAGGCGCCGGCGATCAGAGCCACGATGAGTCCCCACTGGTACTGCTCCGTCAGTAGCAGATACACCACCGGCGCGATCAGCACGATGCGCAGGAGCGTGATAGCGTTGGGGAGCGACTCCAGTTTCATGGCGTCAGCCGGTAAGTCAGTCGGGTTGCACCGGTGGTGAGGTCTTCGATTCGCGCAGGTTCCTCATCGACCTTTTCCAGGATGTGGCCCAGGGCGATGGCCTGTTCCAGCACAGCACGGCCACCGGCAACCTGCACGCGCAAATTCAGTTCGTCGCCGCGAACTTCTTCCGGTTCCACGGATTCCACCGCGGTGAGCGATTGCAGATAAGACAACACCCGGGCGTACTCATCCAGATTGTCGACCTGGCGCACGGTGAGCTCCAGGGACTGCCGCCCGCCGATCGCCGCGTTCACCGCATAACGACTCGCCAACTCGTTGGCCACCACATCCACGCCCGAAACCAGAAGCTGTTCGAGCTCCGGCGCTTGCTGGTCCCAGTAGTTTTCTTTTTCGCCGTCCCAGTAGGACCAGCGCACGGTCCACCAATCGCCGGATTGCTGAAACGCGCGCCCCACCAGGATGCCCTCGGTCGCATAACGCGCCGAAGCCCGGCGTATGTCCTCCATGAATCCGCCCCAGACCTGCCCCACGCTGATGTTCTGCTGGTCCATGAGATCCAGCAGGGGAAACAACACCGGGATGCCACGCTGCTCGCCGGTATCGATCACGATTTTCTGGAGGTCCACGCCCGCATCGCCGCCCACCAGAACGCGTTCACCCTCCACCTCCGCAACCAGCCACACAAGGGTCATGGGCCGTTCCCCACCCCAGATAGGCAGCCCCGCTTCCTTGAGCATCTTGTCCACCGCCCTGGGATCGAAGCGGACCCAGAATTGCAGCTCCGGCTCCATGACCGTTTCTTCTTCCCCGGCGGAATTGATTACCGTCCTTGGCGCCTGGACGTTGCGGTACTGGTATTGCTGGGCGTAACCGGACGCGCGGCCGATGGCGTCGGCGAGTTCCGGGTAGGCGCGCACGTTGCGCTGCCCGGATACCTTGATCAGAACAGCTTCCAGGGTCGCGGCAAGCGCGCGATTGCGTTGCGCGGTATTCTGGTTCGCGACGGGAACCGACGCCTCGTAGAGTTCAACGCGGCTGGGCGCCGATTCCAGCGGGGGTTGCCAGAGCAGGGCGCACACACCGACCACGCACCAGACCGGTAGTGTTCGAAGCCAGATCACTGATGGAATGAAAGTCCCTTTTACAGGCCGAGAGGCTGTGTCTCCTTGGCGGTTACGATACCATATGCGCGCGTTTCGACCTTTGAGGTCCATCACCGGGTTCCCGCAGACACACATTTATGACGGAGTCGTCCAAACGAGGCCGCTCGGGCAGGAGCACCGGGAAACGCTCACGAAAAAAAGCCCCTGCGCCCGGGAAGGCGCCTAAAAAGAGCCTCAGCTACAAAGAAGCGGGCGTCGATATCGATGCCGGCAAGCGGCTGGTAGAGTTGATCCGCCCGGCGGTGCAACGCACGCGCCGCGCCGAGGTACTCGGCAGCATCGGCGGCTTCGGTGGTCTGTGCACGATACCTGCCAGCTACCGCAACCCGGTCCTGGTGGCGGGCACCGATGGCGTGGGCACCAAGATCGAACTGGCCCGGCGCCTGGACCACCATGACACCATTGGCATCGACCTGGTGGCCATGTGCGTGAACGACATTCTCGTTCTCGGCGCCGAACCGCTGTTCTTTCTGGATTACTACGTCACCGGCCGGCTCGACCCGGAACAAGCCGCCGAGGTCATCGGCGGTATCGCTGAAGGTTGCGAACAGGCCGGGGCCGCACTCATTGGTGGTGAAACCGCCGAGCACCCGGGTATCCAGGCCGAAGACGAATACGATCTCGCCGGTTTCTGCGTGGGCGTGGTGGAAAAGGACGGAATCATCGATGGCGTCACCATCCAGAAAGGCGATGCGGTCATCGGCGTGGCCTCCTCCGGACCCCACTCCAACGGCTATTCCCTGATCCGCAAGATCCTGGAGATCACCAGGGTGGACCTGGATGCGGATTTCGATATCCGCACACTGGGCGAGACGCTGCTGGAACCCACCCGCATTTATGTCAAACCCATATTGCCCATGTGCCGTCAGGGTCTGGTGAAGGGTCTCGCGCACATCACCGGCGGCGGCATCATTGGAAACCTGGCGCGGGTGCTTCCGGATCGCTGTTACGCGCGACTGGATGCGCAAAGCTGGGACCGGCCCGATATTTTCAACTGGTTGCAGGAAAACGGCGGCGTCTCTGATGCGGAGATGTGGCGCACTTTCAATTGCGGTATCGGCATGGCGTTGGTGGTGGCCAAAGACGACGTCACGCCGTTGCTGAATCATCTCAAGAGCCAGGCCCTGCCCGCCTGGGAGATCGGACGCATCGAAGCCGCCGATGAAGGCGCGCCCAGGGTCGTGATCGAATAATTCCCATGAGTGAGAAGCAACTGCGGGTGGTAGTGCTGATCTCCGGCCGGGGCAGCAATCTGCAAAGTCTCATCAAACGCGCCGCCGGTGATCTGCCCGCCGAAATCGTCGGTGTGATCAGCAACCGTCCCAGGGCGGCGGGACTGGCGCGCGCGGACAAGGCGGGCATCCCGACCGTGGTTATCGATCATGCGGATTTTGAATCCCGGGCCGGGTTCGAGGCTGCTTTGCAGGCGGCCATCGATAACTTCGAACCCGGGCTCGTTGTACTGGCGGGTTTCATGCGCAAGCTGGGCGATGATTTCGTGGCGCATTACCCCGGGCGGATGATCAACATCCACCCTTCCCTGTTGCCCGCATTTCGGGGGCTCGACACGCATGAACGGGCACTGGAAGCCGGTGTCAAAGAACACGGCTGCAGCGTGCACTTCGTTACCGAGAAGCTGGACGGGGGACCGATCATCGCCCAGATGCGGGTGAGGGTCGAAGACGGCGACGACCCGGAGGCGCTGGCGGCCCGTGTGCTCACATACGAACACGAACTCTTACCCGCTGTCGTGCACTGGTTCGCCGAAGGCCGCCTGCGAATAAATGATGGCGGCGTGGAAATGGACGGGATGACGCTCATGGCGCCGGCCCTGCTGGAGATGGAAGCCCGGTAATGAAACGGAGAATGAATAAAACGTTTTGGATCACGTTGGGGGGATTGTTGCTCAGTGGTCAGGTGTACGCGGTCTGCGGGGCCCTGGCGCCCTACTCCGTCACCATGGACATGATGTCCGGCACCAAACGCCATGCGATCAGCACCACGACCCTGAGCCAACCGGATGGTGAAAGCTGGCTTTATGGCACGAGGTCCGAGGCCAAGAGCTTTCTGGCCAAGCTGGCCGGCGCCAGGGTCTTCGAAGAGACCTTGTTTGTCGTGGAGGACGGCCAACTCACACCACTGCGTTATTCCTATGACCGTTCCACCCGCGTTAAATCACGTAAGGACGTGATCGAGTTTGACTGGGATGCCATGACCGCCAGCAATTCCCCCGGCGAGAAGCACTGGGTACTGGAGATCCCTGACGGGGCGCTCGACGAATACCTGGTCAACATTGCCCTGATGCGGGCCATGTGCGCGGGCCAGGAGGAACTGGTTTTCGACGTGGTGGACCGCAAGGGTCGCATGGAAGAGCAGCGTTTTGCCCGGGTCGGTGAGGAATCAGTGACGACCTCCTTTGGCACCTTCGAGACCATCAAGGTCGAACGGCTGCGCGACACTGCCGAACGCACAACTTTTCTGTGGTTCGCGCCGGAGCTGGGCTACCTGCCCGTCAAGATACAGCACCTGGAAAAGGGGCACGACATTAGCGCCATTCTCACCGATTACACGGCGCAATAAATAAGGGGACAGTTCCCTCATTAGGTCGGAAAAGGGGAAAAGGGGAAAAGGGGACAGTTCCCTATTTAGAAATCGAGGACAGTTACCAGGTTTTAATGAGGGAACTGTCCCCTTTTCAGGCTTCGGGGAGGGTGACACCCTTCTGACCCATGTACTTGCCCTGGCGGTCCCGGTATGAGATCTCGCACTCCTCGTCGGACTCGAGAAAGATCACCTGCGCAATCCCTTCGTTAGCGTAGATCTTGGCAGGCAACGGCGTGGAGTTGGAAAACTCCAGCGTGACATGCCCTTCCCACTCGGGCTCCAGAGGCGTCACGTTGACGATGATGCCGCAGCGGGCGTAGGTGGACTTGCCAAGGCAAATAGTCAGGACGTTGCGGGGAATCCGGAAGTACTCCACGGTGCGCGCCAGACAGAATGAATTGGGCGGGATGATGCACACGTCCTGCGTGACATCCACGAAACTGTTGGAATCGAAGGCCTTGGGATCCACCATGGCGGAATTGATATTGGTGAAGATCTTGAATTCTCTGGCGCAGCGCATGTCGTAGCCGTAGCTGGAGGTGCCATAGGAAATCACCCGCCGGCCATCCACCTTGCGCACCTGACCCGATTCGAAGGGTTCGATCATGCCGTGTTCTTTCGCCATTCTCCGAATCCATTTGTCACTCTTGATCATCTCAACTCCAAATTGCGGTCAGACCCCATTTACCAAACGATCGCGGCTGGAAAGCCGCTCCTACACAAGATGCCGCTGCTGCAACCATCGCGGCAACACGCCGCTCCTACACAGCCGCGACTCCTTCAGGTGTTCTCGATTTTGATTTCCGGCATCCGCATGGCCAGGTTCCGCGACTGGACGGACAGCTGTCCCGCCGTCAGGCGCGCCATATCCCGGTAGGCCGAGGCGATCGCCGAATCGGGTTCCGCCAGCACCGTCGGAGTGCCGCCGTCGGTCTGCTCCCGGATCCGGATGTCCAGCGGGATCGAACCCAGGAACTGGACCTCGTAGTCGCGCGCCATCCGTTCGCCGCCACCTGCGCCGAAGATGTGTTCCTCGTGACCGCACTGGCTGCAGATGTGGGTGCTCATGTTCTCCACAATGCCCAGTACCGGCACTTCCACTTTTTCGAACATCTTGTAGCCCTTGCGGGCATCCAGCAGTGCGATGTCCTGGGGCGTGGTCACGATCACGGCACCGCTGACCGGGATCCGCTGAGCGAGGGTGAGCTGGATGTCGCCGGTGCCCGGGGGCAAATCTACGATCAGATAGTCGAGATCACGCCAGTTGGTCTCGCCAAACAGTTGCTGCAGGGCCTGGGTGACCATGGGACCACGCCAGATCATCGGCGTGTCCTCTTCCACCAGGAAACCAATGGACATGCACTGGAGGCCGTGGGCCTCCATGGGTTCCAGGGTACGCCCGTCCTTGGTATCGGGTTTACCGGACAGGCCCAGCATGCGCGGCAAACTGGGTCCGTAGATGTCCGCGTCCAACAGCCCCACCTGCGCGCCCTCGGCCTGCAGGGCCAGGGCCAGGTTGACGGCGGTGGTGGATTTGCCGACGCCACCCTTGCCGGAGGCTACGGCGATGATGTTTTTGATGCCCTGGTTCGGTACCAGGCCTTCCTGGACCCGGTGAGGCAGCACCTTCCATTCCACGCCCACGGTGGCGGATTCCACGCCCGCGAGCTTCTCCAGACGTCCGCGGATTTCGACAGCCAGCGCCTCCCGGGAACCGTCCGCCGGATACCCCAGCATCAGTTCGACCGCGACCTTGCCCCCGTCCACGCCGATCCCCTTGATGGTCTTGCCGGCGACCAGATCCTGGCCGGTGTTCGGGTCGACGATCTGTGCCAGCGCCGATTCTATTGCTTCCTTGTCCGTGTCTACCATGTCCCTGTGCCGCTGAGAGGTGGCGTTCCTGCCACGCGCTCATTGTACCGGACACCGTGCGATAATTGCGCCCCGAGTCAGGCACGACACGACCCCCGACAATGACCCAACCACGCCGGATTCTGGTTACCTCCGCCCTGCCCTACGCAAATGGACCCATGCACCTGGGGCACATGCTGGAGCATATCCAGTCAAACATCTGGATCCGCTTTCAGCGGATGCGCGGGCACACCTGTTATTACGTGTGCGCGTCGGACGCTCACGGCACACCGGTAATGCTGCGGTCACTACGTGAAAAACGTGACCCGGTAGAGATCGTGGAATATTTCCGCAAACAAAACTCCCAGGACTTTGCCGATTTCGGCGCGGTGTATGACAACTTCTACACGACGCATTCAGACGAGAACCGGGAACTGTCCGAGTTCATCTACACACAGCTTCGGGACGGAGGGCACATAACCACCCGCACAATCACGCAATTCTTTGACCCGGAGCAGGGCATGTTCCTTCCGGACCGCTTGATCAAGGGAATCTGCCCCTATTGCAACGCCGAAGACCAGTACGGCGATTTCTGCGAGAACTGCAGCCGTACGTACTCGCCGTCCGATCTCAAAGATCCCTATTCCGTGATTTCCGGCAGCGCGCCGGAAAAACGCGACTCCGAACATTATTTCGTGAAACTGGCCGACTTTGAGGATGTCTTGCGCGAGTGGACCGGCGGTGGCCGCCTGCAATCCGAGGTCGTCAACAAACTGGATGAGTGGTTCACCGAAGGTCTGCGCGACTGGGACATCTCCCGTGATGCGCCCTATTTCGGTTTCGAGATCCCCGACGCACCGGGCAAGTATTTCTATGTCTGGGTGGATGCACCCATCGGTTACATGGCCAGTTTCAAGAATATGGCCGACCGCGATGGCCTGGACTTCGACGAGTACTGGGCAGCCGACAGCACCGCGGAGGTCTATCACTTCATCGGCAAAGACATCGCCTACTTTCATACCCTGTTCTGGCCTGCCATGTTGCACGGGGCCGGTTTTCGCATGCCCTCATCCGTGTTCGTACACGGCTTCATCACCGTGAACGGCCAGAAAATGTCCAAGTCCCGCGGCACTTTCATCCTGGCCCGAACCTATCTCAATCACCTGCCGCCCGACTACCTGCGTTACTACTACGCGGCGAAGCTGGGCGCGGGATTGTCGGATATTGACTTGAATCTGGATGACTTCCTGTTGCGGGTGAACTCGGATCTGGTCGGCAAGGTCGTCAACATCGCCAGCCGTTGCGCAGGTTTCATCAACAAGCGCTTCGATGACACCTTGTCCGGCACCTTGCCGGCGCCGGAACTGTATCAGCGTTTCGCCGACGCCGGTGAACCCATCGCCGAGTGTTTCGAAAAACGCGAATACAGCCGCGCGGTTCGAAAAATAATGGACCTGGCCGACGAGGCCAATCGTTACATCGACGAAAAAAAACCCTGGGTTCTGATTAAAGACGAGAAACGACTAAACGACGTGCACCAGGTCTGTAGCCAGGGAATTAATCTGTTTCGCACCCTGATGGTGTACCTCAAACCCATCATTCCCTTCACCGCGGGAAAAGCCGAGGCCTTTCTCAACGCCGGCGAACTGAGCTGGGCCGATGCCGCGCAACCGCTGCTGGATCACAAGATCAAAAAATTTCAGCCCCTTATTACACGACTCGACAAAAAGACTATCGATGCCATGGTTGAAGATTCAAAAGAAGACCTGAAATCCAAAGATGTTTCAGGCAACGCGCCAAGCGAATTCGGGCCCGAGATCACCATTGATGATTTCGCGAAACTGGATCTGCGGGTGGCGCGTATCGCTGAAGCGAGCCACGTGGATGGCGCCGACAAACTGCTGCGGCTGAAGCTTGACGTGGGCGGAACCGAGCGCACCGTGTTCGCGGGCATCAAGGAAGCCTACGAACCCGAAAAACTCGAAGGCAAGCTCGTGGTCGTCGTCGCCAACCTGAAACCGAGAAAAATGAAATTCGGCACTTCCGAAGGCATGGTCCTGGCCGCCGGACCCGGTGGCGAGGACATCTTCGTCATCTCGCCGGACGATGGCGCCGAGCCGGGGATGAAGGTCAAATAGTGAAAGCCCCGCAGTGAAGACACGCCATGAAGGTCAGAAAGTGAAAGCGCCGCAGTAAACGCCAAGTCGTGAAAGTCAGAAAGTGAAAGAATACTTCCTCATCCTCGTCAGCACCGTGCTGGTCAACAATTTTGTCCTGGTGCGCTTTCTTGGTTTGTGCCCGTTCATGGGCGTGTCGAGAAAACTGGAGAGCGCGATGGCGATGGCCATCGCCACCACCTTTGTGCTGACGGTTTCGTCGGCCAGCAGTTATCTGGTGGAGAACTGGATACTGGAGCCGCTGGATCTGGCCTATCTGCGCACCCTGACTTTCATCCTGGTGATCGCCGTAGCGGTACAACTGACTGAGATGGTGGTGCGCAAGAGCAGTCCGGTCCTGCACCGGGTGCTGGGTATTTTTCTGCCCCTCATCACCACGAACTGCGCGGTGCTGGGTGTCGCACTGCTGAACATCCAGGAGCGGAACAGCTTTTTCGAGTCCGTGCTGTACGGTTTTGGAGCAGCCGTTGGCTTCTCGCTGGTGCTGATCCTGTTCGCCGCCATGCGCGAGCACATCCAATCATCCGAAGTGCCGGCGGCTTTTCGCGGCCCGGCAATCGCCCTCATTACCGCCGGGTTGATGTCGCTGGCGTTCATGGGGTTCAACGGCCTGGCCAAGCTGTAGGGAGCGAAACGGGACCATGAGCGGCATTCTGGCCATCATCGCGCTCGCTGCGGTCCTCGGTCTGTTACTGGGCATCGCCGCAGTCGCGTTTCGCGTCGAACGCGACCCCATGGTGGAGAAGATCAACGCCTTGCTCCCTCAGACCCAATGCGGCCAATGCGGTTACCCGGGCTGTCGTCCTTATGCGCAGGCTCTTGCCAACAACGAGGCGGACATCAACCAGTGCCCGCCGGGAGGCGAGCGTTGCATCCGCTCGCTGGCGGAACTGCTGGGCCGGGAGTTCAAACCCCTGGATTCAGAGCGCGGCGAAGAAAAACCACCAGCGGTAGCCCTGATCGACGAAGCGCGTTGCATCGGCTGCGCCATCTGCATACAGGCCTGCCCAGTGGACGCCATCGTCGGAACCGCGCAGATGATGCACACGGTGATCGCGGTCGAATGCACCGGCTGCGAACTGTGCATCCAACCCTGCCCGGTGGACTGCATTGACATGATTCCCGTACCCGAGAACCCACAGACAGTGGCCGCATAGAAGGACATGGCGACAGAAATCGGAAATCGTCTCTGGCGCTTCCACGGCGGCCTCAAGCTGCGCAACTACAAGGTGATGTCCACCGATCACGCTGTGCTGCACGGCCTGCCCATACCTGAGCAACTGATACTGCCCATCAGCCAACACATGGGCATACCGGCGCGGCCCGTGGTCGAACCGGGCGACAAGGTCCTCAAAGGTCAGGTCGTCGCGATCGGAGATGGTTTTGTCAGCGCTTCGGTACACGCGCCCAGCTCCGGCACCGTTACCGCCATCGCGAAGCGCCTGGTTCCCAGTGCCGCTGGCGGCACCATGGGTATCAGCATCGTGCTCGAGACCGACGGCGAGGACAAATGGATCCAGCGCGACGGCATTCGAAATTTCGAAACCCTGGCACCCGACGAAATACGCGCAAGAGTGTCCAACGCGGGAATCGTGGGCCTGGGCGGCGCCGTGTTCCCGTCACACATCAAACTCATGCGTGATATCCACCAGACGGTGGAAACCGTGATTCTCAACGGAGTGGAGTGCGAACCCTATATCAGTTGCGACGAGATGCTGATGCGCGAGCGCGCGGTTCCCGTTGTGACGGGTGGACGCATGATGCGCCACGCACTGGAAGCTAAACGCTGCATCATCGCCATCGAGGATCATATGGAACTGGCGGGTCGCGTGCTGCGCGAAGTGGTGGCGGAAATCGGCGACG
>SMWH01000164.1 GCA_004357005.1 Gammaproteobacteria bacterium | reverse complement strand
GTATCTTCACAGGTACAGGTAACGGACAACGAAATCGATCTGCTACTGGCCAAACAGGCATCACAGGGCAGCGCCCAGATTCATATCGCACATATTCTGATCGCGGTTCCACAGAGGTCCACGCAGGCGGAAGTGGATGCGGCAGAACAGAAAGCCATCGGAATCCACCAGCAATTGCAGGAAGGCCTGAGTTTCGCTGAGGCAGCCATTACATATTCCGATGACCAATACGCGCTCAATGGCGGCGATCTGGGTTGGCGTCCGATCGATCAGGTCCCGACGATGTTCGCCCGCCAGGTGCAAAACATGCAAAGTGGTGATGTGTCAAAGCCGGTGCGCAGCCCGGCGGGCTGGCACATCCTCATGGTCGTCGAAAAGAAGGCGGAACAAACCGCCATGGTGTCGCAGGTGGAAGTCAGACACATTCTTGTTCGGCCTTCCGAACTCGTGACCGACGAGGAAGCGGAAGTAACCATCCGCAGTCTGTACACGCGCATCGTCGATGGCGAAGACTTCCTCACTTTGGCACGGGAGTACTCGGACGATACCTACAGCGCTCCCAACGGAGGCTCGCTGGGCTGGATGGAGTCCGATACCTACGGGGCACAGATTCAAGGCGTCATCGACAGCATGCAGCCGGGGGACGTCGCGCCCCCGTTTCGGAGTGAGGCCGGTTGGCATGTTTTCAGACTGGATGACCGCCGCGAGGTGGACAAGGCCCAGGAACACCGGCGCAACCAGGCGCGAGACACGATCTTTGCCCGCAAGGCGGAAGAAACCTACGAATTGTGGCTGCGCCAGATCCGTGACGAAGCCTACGTAGAGATTCGCCTGCAGACCTGATACATCGATGCCCTGCTCCAGAATCGCCCTGACCCCCGGCGAACCCGCCGGGATCGGTCCGGACATCTGTCTGCAACTGATGCAGCGCTCCCTGCCCTGTGAGCTCGTGCTGGTCGCTGACGGTGAACTGCTGTCCCAGCGGGCCGACGCACTGGGACTGGAATTCCGGGCTTCACCTTTCGAACCGTCATCTCCGGCTGAGACCGGGGCGGTACGCATTCTTCAGGTGGACGGTGGTGTCCCGTCTACCCCGGGGAAACTCTCGACGACGACCGCAGCATACGTGATCGAAACCCTGTGCATCGCCACCGCCTTCTGCCGCGCCGGCGATATGGATGCGCTCGTGACGGGTCCGGTACACAAATCCGTGATCAACGATGCCGGCATTCCGTTTTCCGGCCACACCGAACTTCTCGCCGAGATTTCACAAGCCGACGACGTGCTCATGCTGCTGGCGGCGAACCAGTTACGCGTGGCGCTGGCCACAACACACATGCCCCTCAGCTCCGTGCCTTCCGCCATCACCCCCTCCCTGCTGACCGGCAAACTGAGGTTGCTCGTCGCGGGGCTGCAGGAACACTTTGGAATTCCTTCGCCACGAATCCTGGTATGCGGGCTCAATCCCCACGCCGGCGAATCGGGGTATCTGGGCCATGAAGACAGCGACATCATCGCTCCGGTTATCGAGGCTCTTGCCGCCGAGGGGCTGAACATCGAAGGTCCGCTGCCAGCCGATTCCCTGTTTGTGCCCGCGAAGCTGGAAAAAGCCGACGCGGTACTCGCCATGTATCACGATCAGGGTCTGCCGGTGCTAAAACACCTGGGCTTCGGACGAGCTGTCAACATCACGCTGGGTCTGCCTTTTATTCGCACATCCGTGGACCACGGCACCGCGCTGGACCTGGCGGGAAGGGGAACCGCCGACGCGGGCAGCCTGCGGGCCGCACTCGATACGGCTTTGCACATGCTTGCGGCGCGAATTCCATGACCGGTCACCGCCCACGAAAACGCTTCGGGCAACACTTTCTGCACGACCCGGCCGTGATCGACAGGATCATCAGCGCTCTCGGCGCTGCTCCCGACGACCATATCGTGGAAATAGGGCCCGGCGAAGGTGCGCTCACCGAACCGCTGCTGGAACGTGTCAACCGGTTGGACGTGGTGGAACTGGATCGTGATCTGGCGGCCCGTTTGAAGGAACGCGCCGAGGACCCCGGAAAACTCCGGGTACACCAAGGCGACGCGCTGGAGTTCGACTTCTGTTCACTGGCCACCAACGGTGAGCAGCTACGCGTGATCGGGAATTTGCCTTACAACATCTCCACACCGTTGCTGTTCCACCTCCTTGAACAGCGCGAGTGCATTGCCGACATGCACGTGATGCTGCAGAAAGAAGTCGCCGACCGTATCGTCGCTACGCCGGGCACTTCGGACTACGGGCGTCTCGGCGTCATGATCCAGTTCTACTGCGATGTAGAACGCCTGTTTCGGGTCAGTGCAGGGGCTTTTCGCCCGCCACCAAAAGTGGAATCCACGATGCTGCGCCTGCGGCCCCTGCCCCGCGCCCGGTTCGAGGTGCGGGATGAAGCGGTCTTCGCGGAACTCGTCAAACAGGCCTTCGGGCAACGGCGAAAAACTCTGCGCAATGCCGCCGGCCGGCTCCTGGACACGGCGCAGATCGAGGCAGCCGGAGTCGACCCGGGGCTCAGACCCCAACAACTGAGCGTGGAACAATTTGCCCGCCTCAGTGATCAAATACACATGCGCCCTTGACGATGGCGCCCGCGGCCCCCATCTTGTGACCCATGCCTGACCCACGCTACAGCCTGAACATCGAAGTCCAGACCCGCTACCTGCAGGAAGAATCCGTC
Source organism: Gammaproteobacteria bacterium (assembly GCA_004357005.1). Lineage (GTDB taxonomy): Bacteria > Pseudomonadota > Gammaproteobacteria > SMWH01 > SMWH01 > SMWH01. The sequence goes on along the minus strand of SMWH01000164.1, from coordinate 4,802 downwards.
CCTGAGGACAACCGCTTCGTGTTCGCCTATACCATCACGATTCAAAACACCGGCGATGTGGCAGCCCGTCTCATGAAGCGCGCCTGGCAGATTACGGATTCCAACGGCAACATCCAGGAAGTCACAGGCGAAGGTGTCGTCGGAGAACAGCCGCGCCTGGAGCCCGGCGAAGGATTCCGTTATTCCAGCGGCGCTGTGCTGGAGACCGAGGTGGGCACCATGAGCGGCAGCTACACCATGCTGGCGGACGACGGACTGGAATTCGACGTGGAGATTCCGAAATTTACCCTCTCCACTCCCCGCACCCTCCATTGAGAGCGCTTCAGTCCGCGGGAGCGGCTTCCAGCGGCGACTGAAAGGGATCGCGCCAGGATGGCGCTCCCACAACGCGCTTTTTCCGGCAGCCATGTTTTTGGCCCGGGCCTTGTCTCACGCTCGACCGAAACTCTCTCAGTTCCGGTTGGCATGCTATGGTCCGCCCATGAGGACCTGGGTCATCGGCGATGTGCAGGGATGTCAATCCTCGCTTCAGAAACTGCTCAAAACAATCCATTACTCCCCGGACCGTGACCAACTCTGGTTCTGCGGTGACCTGGTCAGTCGCGGCAACAAATCCCTCGAGGTGCTGCGTTTTGTTCGCTCTCTTGGCGACGGTGCCGTAACGGTCCTGGGCAACCACGATCTGCATTTGCTGGCACTAGCCTGCGGCGCACGACGCCGGCGCGTGCCAAAGGATTTCAAACGGGTTCTAAAGGCGCGGGACTCCGACAAACTGCTGAACTGGCTGCGACGACGCCCCTTGTTGCATCACGACGAGTCGGTGGATTTCACGCTGGTCCATGCGGGGTTGCCGCCCCAGTGGAATCTGCGCAAGGCCAAAGCCTGCGCACGGGAGGCTGAAAAAGCCCTGCGTGGAAAAAAATACGCGACGGTCCTTCGCAAAATGTACGGCGACAAACCGAACCACTGGAACAAGAACCTGAAGGGTTACGCGCGGCTGCGTTTCATCATCAACGCCCTTACCCGGACCCGTTTTTGCGCAACCGACGGTCGGCTGCGTTTTGCATTGAAAGGCCCCCCCATAAAACATCCACGCTCGATCCCCTGGTTTCGCGTGCCCGACCGCGCCAGCGAATCCACGCGCATCGTGTACGGACACTGGTCCACGCTTGGGTTTCATGAGGAAAACAACACTTGGTGCATCGACGCGGGTTGTGTCTGGGGCGGACGCCTGGTGGCTCTGCGCATCGACAAGGGCCACCCCAGGGCGCACAGCGTGAAGTGTGGACAGCAGGCCCGGCCCGGCTAGCCCGGCTATGCAACAACGCGCCGTTCGAGTGTAACGAAACTCAAGGCCCAGGCGTTGTCCTCATCGACCTCACGCTCGACCCGCCGCACTTCTTCCCATTCAGACCCATCAAGCGAGGGGAACCGGGCATCGCCCGGAACCTCGCCATGCACGCGTGTCATCTCGATTCGTCTGGCCAGTGGCAATGCCTCTTCGTACAAACCCGCGCCACCGATGATCATGACCTCCTCGACCTCACCAGCCGCGCGCAGGGCCGACGGCAGGGAGTGCACTACGCGGCAACCCTCGGCCGCATAATCCGACCGGCGGGTGATCACGAAGTTGTCACGACCCGGCAGGGGACGACCGATGGACTCCCAGGTTCGACGGCCCATGAGAACGGGTTTCCCCATGGTAATTTCCCTGAAATGGGCCAGATCCGCCGGCAGATGCCACGGCAGCCCCCCATCACGTCCGATCACGCCGTTGCTGGCCACGGCCACAACCAGCGTTATTGAGGGGCGTCGTGTACTCACCGGCGCCGCAACACGAACCAGACAAACTCCTGTGTTCCGCCCCCGGGCGTAAGGTGCGTCTCCCGGCGGGTATCACACAATTCAAAACCCTCGCCCAGTTCCGTCATCAAGAGCCGTTCGTCATAACGTCTGACGGGCAAGCCACTGCAGCGGTCGGGACCATCCAGCGCAAAGGTCGCGATGATGCACCAACCCCCCGGTTTGAGCGCGCGTTCGAGGACCGATGCGTAGGCCTGGCGGTCACCTGCTTGCGTCAGGAAATGGAACACCGCCCGGTCATGCCACAGATCGTATTCCCGCTCGGGCTGGCATTCGGTCACATCACAAACAATCCAGTTGACCTGTTCGGCACGTTCGCCCAACCGTGCCCGGCTGATCGCCAGGGCATTCTCGGCGACGTCGAGCACCGAAATATCCCGGTACCCGGTCTCGAGCAGACCATCGATCAGGCGCGATGTGCCGCCACCCACATCGACGATCGCAGCATCACGCCCCGGCGCAAGACGTTCGATGAGATCCAGTGAGGTGGCGGCTACCGGCTGAAACCAACTCACGGCATCAGCCGCCGTATCGCGGTAGACGGTTTGCCAGTGGCCGGCGCGGTCCATGCTACTTGCCCATGTGGGCCTAAACGGCCACCGGCGCCTTGATGGGCGGGTGCGCCTGATAACCTTCCAGTTCGAAATCTTCGAAGCGGAAATCGAAAATCGATCTCACTTCAGGGTTCAGGCGCATCACCGGCAGCGCGTAAGGCTCGCGGCTCAGTTGCAACCTGGCCTGCTCCAGGTGATTGCTGTAGAGATGCAGGTCTCCAAAAGTGTGGACGAACTCTCCCGGCTGCAGACCCGTCACCTGAGCGATCATGAGGGTCAACAGCGAATAGGATGCGATATTGAAGGGGACACCAAGAAAGACATCGGCGCTGCGCTGATAAAGCTGACAGGACAGCCTGCCTTGCGCTGCCCAGAACTGGAACAGGCAATGGCAGGGGGCCAGCGCCATGCGATCCAGGTCGGCCACGTTCCAGGCGCTCACGATGATCCGCCGTGAGTCCGGGTTCTCACGGATGGTCCGTACCGCCTCGCTGATCTGGTCTATATGAGCGCCATCGCTTGTGCCCCAGGAACGCCATTGGCGCCCGTATACCGGCCCCAGGTCCCCGTCTTCGTCGGCCCATTCATCCCAGATCGTGACGCCGTTTTCGTTCAGGTAACGAACGTTGGTGTTGCCGTTGAGAAACCACAGCAGTTCGTGAATGATGGAACGCAGATGCAGTTTTTTCGTCGTGACTACGGGAAAACCCTCGTTGAGATCGAAGCGGGTCTGGTATCCAAATACACTCAAGGTACCCGTTCCTGTCCGGTCATCTTTCTCGACCCCGTGGTCGAGAATGTGGCGCACCATCTCCAGGTATTGCCGCATCGCTCAGTCCGTCCTTTTGTAAGCCAGCGTAACGAGGGTCACACCCACCAGAAACAACGGGACTGTCAGGGCCTGACCCATGGTCATCCAGCCAAAAGCAACATAACCCAGATGGGCGTCCGGTTGCCGCACGAATTCCACGGAAAAACGAAAAATGCCGTAGAGAATCGCGAACATGCCGGACACCGCCATGGTAGGCCGCGGCCTGGCGGACCAGAACCACAGCAGCAGAAACAGCACCACACCCTCCAGAAAAAACTGATAAAGCTGCGACGGGTGTCGTGGCAAGGCATCCACGTGGGGAAACACCATGCCCCAGGGAAGATCCGTGGGCCGGCCCCAGAGTTCGCCACCCAGGAAATTCCCTAATCTCCCCGCCGCCAGCCCCACCGGCACCATAGGCGCGACGAAATCCGTGATCTCGAAAAAACCACGACCGATCTTGTGTCCGTACAACGCCATCGCGACCAACACGCCGAGCAGACCGCCGTGAAAGGACATGCCCCCCTCCCAGACACGAAGCAGCAACAAAGGGTCAGCCAGCAAGCCGTCCAGGTCGTAGAAGAGAACATAACCGACACGGCCGCCAAGGATCACGCCCAGGGCCCCGTAGAACAGCAGATCGTTGTTTTCGGCGTCGGTCCAGCCGCTGTCGGACCTGGCAGCCCGAACACGACCCAACCACCAGAACAGGGAAAATCCCACCAGATAGGTAATGCCGTACCAGTGAACGGCCACCGGACCGACGCGGAAGGCCACCGGATCGATATTGGGCCAGATCAGCACGGCGCGCAGTTTATCACGCGACCCGTCAGCGCCAGACGCGCGCGATGATGCCTTTCAGATACGCAGTCTCGGGAATCGCGGCATGCACCGGATGATCCGGCGCCTGGGACAGATGTTCGAGGATCTGGATGCGGCGCCCGGCCTGGGTGGCGGCGCGGAGCAGGGTCCGGGACAGCAGTTCGCGTTTCATGTGGTAGGAACAGGAGCAACTGACCAGGATCGCCTCGTCCGCGAGGGATTCGATGGCCAGACGGTTGAGCCGCAGGTAGGCCTGCTCGCCGTTACGGGCGTCTTTCTTGCGTTTGATGAAGGCTGGCGGGTCCAGAATCGCCAGGTCGAAACGCTGGTCCTGATGCACGCTCTTGAGAAAATCAAAAGCATCCGCCTGTACGTCGTCGACCCGCCCCTCGAGACCGTTGAGCGCGACGTTCCGGCGCAACAGGTCCAACGCCTGGGATGAGGCATCCACGCTGACGACCTCCCGCGCGCCGGCCAGCGCACAACGCAGGCCCCAGCCACCCACATAGGCGAACAGATCAAGCACGCGACAATCCCGCGCATAGGCTGCCGCCCGTTCACGGTTGAGACGCTGGTCGTAGAACCAGCCGGTCTTCTGGCCCTCGGTGGGGGACACGAGCGCCTTCAAGCCCCCCTCGCGCACTTCAACAACGTCCGGCACGTCGCCAAAGGCCACCTCCACGTAGCGATCGAGCCGCTCCAGTTCCCGCACCTGGGCGTCGTTGCGCCAAAGCAGCGCGGCGGGCGCCAGG